>CALBVI010000294.1 GCA_937969395.1 uncultured Spongiibacteraceae bacterium
TGCCATTCGATCAACACAGCATTTACGAAGATCACTGAATTTCCTTAAGCTAGCCATCGCCAACTAAACCAAATAAAGCCCCTTGACTTTCAAGACGACCGGTCATATTATTCGCAAATGAAAAAAAGCGAGCTAAAAAGAGAGCATCTACTCGAAGCCGGGCTAGGCGTTATGAAATCCAAGGGGTTTAACGGCACCAGCGTTAAAGATATTGTTGATGCGGCTGGCGTGCCTAAAGGTTCGTTCTACAACTATTTCGACAGCAAGCAAGCCTTTGGCGTCGAGGCCATTAAAACAGTGGCCGAGCAAGGCAGAATACAATCAAGCACGCTATTGAAAAATAGTAGTATTGCGCCACTGGAACGCTTACAGCAGTTTTTTTCTTGTGGTATTGATAGCGCCTGCGATGGCGAATTTAAGATAGGTTGTTTCCTAGGCAACATGTGCCAAGAGATGTCAGATAACTGCGACGTTTTAAGAGCAGCAATCAACGATGCACTTAACGACTTCACCTCAGACATAGAAGTATTGTTAATTGAAGCCCAAGCAAGTGGATCATTAGCTGCTAACAGAAACCCGCGGCAACTCGCTGAGTTTTTGTTGAACTCCTGGGAAGGTGCACTAATGCGCATGAAAGCATCAAAGTGTGACGAACCATTACAAGCCTATCTGGCTATGCTACCGATACTTTGTAGCGACTAGATTTGTAGCTATACACTTAAAACAGCTGAATAGGCTAAAAGTAGTGCTTCAACGAATTCAGTAAAAATTTATTACATTAACCAATACCGCAGATTAACAAACAAATGGAGCCTTGCTCCTTTTTTAAACATCAAAAAACAAGACGACCGGTCGTATACTTTAAAGAAGGAGAGAAACCATTAATACAAACGAACCAAAGCCGGGAGGGCCAAGAGCTACAAACTTGTTACGGGGCAAACTTAGCCAATATCGCTGTTACGCCCCGTCACAAACAGACTAATTACAGCAACAGACGACTCAACCAACCAGATAGACAATAGCCACATAAAACATCGATTTTACAGAGCAGTAACTCATGAAACACACAAACCATCAAACAAATAAGCCTCACACCCGAAAAGGGACAACCGCGAACCCCATTGCCTATGTAATTTTCATACTAATCACTTCTTGGAACACTAACGCCAGCGTCGGTGATGCTGATAATTATCGCCAATACATTAATCCTTTTTCTGCTCATGAATCGACTCAAGAGAAAGCAATATCTGGATGGGCAATCTCCTTTGACAATGACATTTTAGTCCCCGCCAGTCGAGATCAAGATTACACTTACGGCTCAAGCTTAACGATAAGCGGAAGCGCTACACGCGATTACCCACTGTCGTTAAATCGACCTCTAAATATAATCAATCAATTTTTAGGCATTGCTAAGAAGAAACAAACTAGACATAGCGCTGAATTCGGGCTCTATGGCTTTACCCCTGAAGACAAAACAAACTCAGCTCAATTAACTGATGACAGACCGTATGCGAGCATAGTTTATTGGGCCAATACGCAAGAAATCGCAACAGCATCAACGGATGTTATTTGGCGCAGTACGTTAACCCTTGGCATTCTAGGGTTAGAACTTGTTGGCGATATTCAAAATGCCGCCCACGATGCCATCAACAGTGATAGAGCAAATGGCTGGCAACATCAAATTTCGGACGGAGGTGAACTCACCGCACGTTATAGCATTGCCAGGCAGCGATTATGGCATCTGGGCAATCCTAAAATTGAACTTAAAACAACATCACAAACTTCTTTAGGCTATATCACCGAATTGAGCTGGGGAGCCAATTTAAGAATAGGGCAAATCCATTCTCGCTGGCAATCTTATAACCCAGAGCTAAGCTCTTACGGAGAGCACACCAATCAAACAGCTAACGAAAACAGGGCAGCTGAACATTATTTTTCTATCGGAGCCGCATTCAAGGTCAGAGCCTACAATGCTTTTTTGCAGGGACAGTTTCGCAACAGTGCTGTCGAATATAATTCTGATGAATTGAACCATGCTATTTTTGAGTTATGGGCGGGTTATACCTACGCCTTCAACAACGGTTATCAAATCTCATATTTATTACGGGGCCATAGTTCAGAAATAAAAACGGGTAACGGAGATAGAACCGTCATTTGGGGAGGGCTAACTTTGTCAAAAAAATATTAATGAATATTTTTAAACGATTGCTAACTGCAAGTATGGTGCAGAATTCATCTTCTCCTATTACCAAAGAGATGCAGCAATTACACTTGCATAAATTTTAGTTGAATATTGCCATCATTTATCAAACAACCATGATGGCAATTAAAGAATATAAACTGACAACTAAGATCGAGAACAGCATTGAAGTTGTATTAGTTACTTATTTCAAGCAAAAATTATTTATCTATTTTTTCAATAACTAAAATAACCTCACCTACATTAAAGCCCCATTTAGTCATCTCTGTTTTGTTAATTAGACGCGTTTCGTCTATTTGGTAAATCCAATCATCTAAATTAATCGCCCAATCTTCGCCATCAACATTAATCAACAATGTATATTGCCAACTAAAAGCAAAACCCTGGGCACTACCGACAGCTCCACCAATCACATCGTCTGCAGTACCGCTATAACTGCCATCCGGCATTTTTTCTAACAGCCAAACTCGACGCTGTTTTTCGCCATCATCATAAACAAAATCTTCCTCCAACGTCCCTTTATCACCCTGCCAACGCCCATCAAGATCAACCGTAAATCGACGCAGTACTTTTCCTGATCGATTCTGCACAATGCCATACGCTTTTAACTGCCCATCAAAAAATGTTTTCATATCAAAATTTGGCTGCGTATTCTTGTAATCATCCAAAGTAGCGCTGCAGCCGCCTAAAAAAACAATCATAATAACCAACAGCATTCGAGCAAAAACAGCTAAACAATTCATAAAACCTCGCAATATATAATGACGATTAACTTACTGACTAAGAGAATATTTCTCTTGCTGCATCAACTATAATTTTTACCCCGGGATGTTTTACTTTTCTCTCAGGCGAAATAGCATAAAAACTTTCTTTAATCGTATCGGTTCTGCCGATAACACTGACCTCATAATGTTTCGTGACATGCGCTTCAATCATCGACGGTGTGCAAAACACGCCATGATCTGACTCTCCAAAAAACTTCATTAGCGCACTATCATCAAACTCAGCAACAATCGTTGGCATAATTTGCTCCATTTCAAACCAAGACTGCAAGCTGATTTTTTGTGCCGACTTATCACCACACATTAAAAAAGGTTGTTTATGCAATGAATAGGGGAAATCTTTCTTCAAACGCGACGCCGACGACTTCGCAGCATAGAAACTAACGCCGCTTTCACCAACATGATGGTTATAGGCTTTTATTGGCATGCCTGGCGTAACAGGTCGATCAGAAAGAATAAGGTCAATTTTATTAACAGCCAGTTCACTTAACAGAGTATCAAAATCACCCTCTCGACAAACGAGCTTTATAGAGCCTTCCAAGTCAAAGCTTTTCTTTAAAATATTAAAAGCCAAAATCTTAGGAATAACGTCAATAACACCTACGGTGAAAACGAATTGCTGACTAACATCTTGAGTCTTTAATAACTGCTGCAATTCACTACCCAACGAGAAAATATCTTCAGCATATCCAAGGGTTACCTTGCCCACTTCATTAAGCACTAACCGCTTTCCCTTGCGCTCAAATAACTTAACACCTAAATAATCTTCAAAAACAGTCAACTGACCACTAATAGTCTGTGGCGATACAAACAAAACATCCGCTGCTTTAGCAATACTGCCCTCTCGAGCGACAGCATAAAAATACCTAAGGTGATTATAATTAAGCTGTGGCATTAATTTTTTCACTCCAATTGATTGATTTTTAACGTTTTATTCCCAGAAAAAATCCTTACACGGTTTTTTCGATGATTCCCTCAACTATATACGACTTTTATTGAGAATTGGATTTCCGTATAAATCACCTACCCAGACAAATACTAGTCTTGGAAAAAACTCTTTGGAGAATGACGATGAAAAACCAACCATTCAAATATATGTTAATACTATTACCGACACTTCTATTAGCTTCACACGCCAATGCACACAATAACGAGAACACGAGAGAAGCCATTTTTGAATTATGTAAACTTACCATTCAACAAGATGCTTCTGACCTATCGCCAGAACAATGCACAAAGGACATCAGCAGCTACTTTTATAATGTAATAGACAAAAAGCTAGCGATTAAATTGGAGGACAAAACAACGCTATCTAATGACACCCGCACCAGCGTTCTTTCTAACATTGAGCAGAGAGCATTTGAAACACGTGCCAACAACTATTCGAAACGGTTCGAGTTAGCACCTACAGAATGATACAAAGCGAACTTGAAATTAACAATGATGGCGCAGAGGCTTCGATAATATAGCTTGCGCTAGAAAACAAAAAAACATCATTAAATAATATGCTTGAAGAGTTAACGTTTATTAAGGCCAACCATCAATAGACTGGAGATTAATTATGAACATGAGCATTAACTTTCACCGAATTAATGGAGATGGACACACTATTGATCATATTGACCGTCGGCTAGCATTTGCGCTCGCTCATTTTAAACATGCGATTAAAAGCGTGGAAATAACAATCAGCAATGTTAGTGAATATAAAGAGGATATCAATAAACAATGTACGCTTGTGATAAAGCTAAAAAGAAGACTACCAAATATCATTATTTTAGAACAACAACAGGATTTACTTTTAGCTATTGATCGCTGTATTTCACGGGCCAGTCAAAACTTAACTCGACAATTAAAACGGAAACCGCATTTCTGGCAAGATAAACCTTCATCAAAAACAGCTGCTTTTGCAGCGCAAGCTTATTAAATCAATACTACGAGGATATAAAAATTAACAACACTATTCAAACTTACTATAAGGAGGATCAGTTCCTGTTAGAAGAGAAGATTAATGATGTGATTCTATGATTTAATGATCCGTACCGACATTTAATTTATTTATGCCCCTGTTACACTGGCTACTAAACGTCTCACAACCTAGGCAAATAACGATGTTTTATATCTATACAGACAGCGGTAGAACTTTTTCCGGACCATTAGAGAAGCTCCGCCGCGTTGAAAAATCAACCCCTGTTAACCCCGCACGAAAAACCTCTAATACTGACGAAGATGAAGACATCTTTATCATTGATAAACAATCTCAGAAAAATTATATCGCCTCTAAAAAGGCTACTGAAAAGTACGTTAAACAACTGGAGAACGAAGGCAAGCGCGAACCTGTATTCCACGCCTATCAAGTTATGACGAATAATGTCGAATCGGGGTTGTCAAATTGGACACTGTCAAAAACGGAGCAACACTTTCGCAACATACCCTACCAAGTACTACCGGTCGTAGATGCTAGGCGCCAATTAATCGGGACCTTATCTAGAAAACAATTTTATGAGTTTTTACTCGACAACAAGAAAAACCCTGACATCCTTAAAAAAACGATCAATGAATGTTTTATCACAAAAGGAAATGAGATTTACTGCGCAGACCCAGTCACAGATATACGGCGCATTGCAACATTACTCGTTGAAAAAAAATTAGACGCGCTATGTATTATTGAAGAAAACGGCGCATTAGTTGGCATAGTGTCACGAACTGATATTTTAAAGTGTACGATAACAGACCCACCGCTATCACTATGGTGCTAGCAATATAATAACTGCATATCAAAAATTCTGCACAACAACGTTACTATATGACTAACACCTATTTAGATTTAACTTTTTTCTGCTGCTACATCGACTGCATCAGAGGACTTTTTATTACGTTGAATCAAATAATAAAAGATCGGTGTCAATAAAAGTCCAAAAATTGTAACACCTATCATTCCTGAGAATACCGTCACCCCCATCGCTTTTCGCATTTCGGAGCCCGCACCTGTCGATGTCACCATAGGAAGAACACCCATAATAAAAGCGAATGACGTCATCAAAATAGGACGCAAACGAAGACGCCCCGCTTCAAGAATCGCCTCGGTGACAGTACGACCTTGATCCTGAAGTTCTCGAGCAAATTCAACAATCAAAATCGCATTCTTTGTCGCCAAGCCCACCAATACAATCAAACCTATCTGGGTAAATACATTGTTGTCACCACCATAAATTGCCACGCCTATCATTGCCGACAAAATTGTCATGGGGATAATCAATACGATAGACAACGGTAATTTAAAGCTCTCATATTGAGCCGCCAGCACAAGGAAGACCAATAGCACAACCAAAGGAAACACAAAAACTCCGGCATTCCCTGCCAGCTCCTGCTGATAGGCAAGCTCTGTCCACTCGTAATCCATCCCTAGCGGTAATGTCTCTTCAAGAATTTTAATCATGGCAGCTTGAGCTTCTCCCGAACTATATCCAGGTGCTGCCCCCGTATTGATTTCTGCGGAAGTAAAGCCGTTGTAATGCATAACCCTATCAGGGCCAGCCGAATCAGTAACACTCAAAAAAGAACCTAAGGGCACCATATTACCGCTACTATTTCTCACTTTAAGTTGAGTAATATGATCTGCTGACTGCCTAAAGGCTTCTTCAGCTTGCACATTAACCTGATAAGTACGACCAAAGCGATTAAAGTCATTCACATAAACGGAACCAAGATAAGCTTGCATCGTTTGAAAAATATCCGTGATTTGGACGCCCTGCGCTTTGGCTTGGTCTCGATTCAAATCAACATCTATTTGCGGCACATTAACGTTGTAACTACTAAAACCACCCGCAAGCTCAGGTGCTGACCAGACTTTAAATAACACCGCTTGCGTCGCAGTATAAAGTTCCTCATAACCTAAGTTACCACGATCCTCTATCTGTAATTTAAAACCCCCAATACTTCCTAAGCCTCGTACCGGCGGCGGCGGAACAACAGCGACAAAGGCATCTTGAATAGAGCCATACTTAGCACCTAATGCATCAGCAATCGATTGCGCCGATAACTCATTTGATTCTCGCTCATCAAAGGGATCCAAAGTAACAAATACCACTCCGCTATTACTACTATTAGCAAAGCCACTAATACTTAGACCAGGGAAGGCAACGGATGAATCAACACCCGGATGTTCCAATGCAATTTTCGACATCTCACGAATCACTGCTTCAGTACGATCCAGTGAGGAAGCGTCAGGTAGTTGTGCGAAAGCAATCAAGTATTGCTTGTCCTGACCGGGGATATAACCCGTTGGCGTGCTGCTAAATTGCTGATATGTCATCGCTATGAGCCCGACATATAACAGCATAACAACACCGCTGAAACGGATTAGCTTTTTAATCAAGCCGTTATACCCTAGGGAGCCACGATCAAACAATTTATTAAACGGTGCAAAAACCCAGCGACCAAAAAGCGTATCAATTAACAAACTTAATTTATCTTTAGGTGCCCCTTTTTCTTTTAACAATAACGCCGATAGTGCGGGACTTAACGTCAATGAGTTAAGCGCAGAGATAAAAGTTGAAACAGTAATAGTTAACGCAAACTGCTTATAAAACTGCCCGGTCAAACCAGGCATAAATGCGGTAGGGATAAACACCGCAGCTAGAACTAATGTGGTCGCAACAATCGGCCCAGTGACTTCCTTCATCGCTTTTCGAGTTGCATCCACTGGATTCAACCCCTCTCGAATATTACGCTCAACATTTTCTACAACAACAATGGCATCATCGACAACTATACCGATCGCCAATACCAGTCCAAATAATGACAATGCATTCAGTGAAAAGCCCATTAACGTCATAAACGCAAAGGTGCCAACTAAAGAAACCGGCACAGCTACTAACGGAATAATTGATGCGCGCCACGTCTGCAAAAAGAGCACAACAACTAAAACCACCAGCAACACAGCTTCTAACAAGGTAGTAACTACCGCCTCAATTGAACCACGGACGAAAACCGTAGGATCGTAAACAATGGAATAATCGACACCATCAGGAAAGCTGGCTTTAAGATTAACCATGGCTTCACGGACATCCGTTGAAATTTGAATAGCATTTGAACCGGATTCCTGAAAAATAGGAATTGCCACCGCCGATTTATTATTCAATAAAGATCGCAGGGAATATGAGTTAGAACCTAATTCAACTCGAGCAACGTCTCTTAAGCGACTGACCTGCCCATTCTCACCTACCTTGATAATAATATTGGCAAACTCTTCTTCCGTTGTCAGACGGCCTTTGACATTAATCGACAACTGAAAATCATTACTACCCGATGGCTGTGAACCAATACTACCTGGAACTGCCTGTTGATTTTGTTCTTGAATCGAACTAACAATATCGGTGGGGTTTAAATTAAGCGCCGCTACTTTGTCAGGGTCTAACCATATACGCATACTGTATTCGCCAGCACCGAACAGCCGAACTTCACCAACACCATCAACTCTAGACAGCTCATCAACCACATTAAGGTTTGCGTAGTTCGATAAATACAGCATGTCATACTGGTTATTAGGTGACGTTAAATGCACCACCATGGTCAAATCAGGCGAAGACTTTTTTGCGACAACACCTAATCTTTGCACTTCTTGCGGCAAGCGAGGCAGCGCGGTAGAAACACGATTCTGAATTCTTACCTGTGCAGCATCGGGATCAGTCCCCAATTCAAAAGTAACTGTTAGGCTCATTTGCCCATCCGCAGTTGCCTGCGAATACATATAAAGCATTCCCTCAACACCATTAATCTCTTGCTCTAACGGTGAGGAGACAGTTTCAGCGATAACTTTAGGGTTAGCACCGGGATAAGAAGCAGTAACAACGACAGTAGGAGGAACAACTTCGGGATATTCGGTAATGGGTAATTCCCATACCGCAATAGCACCGGCGATAAAAATCATCAGCGATAATACGCCGGCAAAAATAGGACGACTGATAAAAAAGTTTGAGAAATTCATAGTTAGCTCTCAATCTCACTACCAGCTGCGCTTTTCGATTCATCAGCAATAATTTGACCACGCGATAGATTATCTACTCGCGTCTGCAAATTTTTAAGCTCCTGCATAGTCTCATCGGATGCCATCTCTTCATGCTTAGGTGTAACCGGCGTACCGGGCACAACACGCTGAATACCCTGAGTAACAATAACCTCCCCAGCTTCC
>CALBVI010000295.1 GCA_937969395.1 uncultured Spongiibacteraceae bacterium
GTTGTTCTACAATGATGTCTGTTTGATCCGTTGAGCAGTCGGAAGCAATGATGATTTCTAGTTTTTCACGTGGGTAGTCTATCAATAAAGTGTTATTTATTTTTTGAAGAATACGTGATTCTTCATTATGAGCCGTAACGATAACGCTAATTGATGGCCATTCATCAGGTGTTGATGGCGTAGCTTGGTGGCGCTTGGGTAGCAGGTTGAGCACTAAAGGGTAGAAAGCGTAACTATACAGCACACCGAAAATCATTAACCAAAAGATCAGTTCCATTATATTTATTCACTAGTAAGGTTTATCAAGTATAGCTAATGCTATAGCTGTTGTTAGTGGAAGCTTTATTGCGTATCTATGAAGTTTGATAGATTATTAATATAGATCATATTTTATAGGCTGCATCTATATGAGATTGAATCTCTTGATTATTTGGCGATTTACTTAATGCCAACTCAAGCAATTCAATGCCTTCATCTTTCTGGCCTGTATTGACTAAGATCCAGCCATAGGTATCAATAACTTGAGGGTTTTCCGGAGCAGCTAAATAAGCTTTTTCTGCAGTGGCTTCTGCCCGATCATCATTATTTTCAAAATATAACCAAGCTAAATTATTCAGTGCGGTTACGTTATTGGGTGCTAGCTGATTCACTTGTTCATATAGTTTGGTAGCTTTTGTATAGTCATTTTTTTGCTGTGCGCTAAGGGCTTGTAGAATGAAGGGTCTTGGATTGTTAGGTGATATTTGTTGCCATTGTGTTAGTAGCTGTTTATCGTCAGCATTGATTTTAACCAGCCCTTCAGCAATGGCATTACTAGGTCGAGTATGCCATTCATTTTTAAGGAGTGTTACTGCTGATGCAGTGTCGCCTTTGGCGGCTAGAAGCTCTGCCTTGGCGAGAATTGTGGCTTTACTGAGAGGGAAGTTTTCTTCAGTGTTTTTTATAATTTGTTCGGCTTCAGCGTAGCGTTCGCTTTGGATTTCCAAGCCAATAAGGACGTTGTATGGCGCTTCAGTAGTTGGCGCTTTTTCTATCGCATCTAATAAGTGTTTACGAGCTTGCTCTAAATCGCTATTTCTGGCGGCTTGTTGTGCCTGTGCCAGTTTAATATTGGTATAGATGCTGTCTTGATAATCTGAACGTGTGTTTAAACGATAGATATTACTGAGAAATTGACTGGCGTTTTCTAGGTCGTTCTTACGTAAATAGTACTCGGCTAAAACAGTAGCAGGGGTCGTGGTGATTTCAGTTTGTTGATCAATGTGGTTTTCTAGTGCCGTAACTGCTTTGTTAGGTTCATCGTTGAGTTCATAAGCCGCGACTAGGCCTTTATAGGCATTAGGTATAGTCGGATCAGCATTAATGGTTTTTTGATAATAATTAATAGCAGTTTCATATTGATTGGACTTGATGGCAATGTTTCCCAGTGCAAATAGTGTAGTGGCGCTGTCATCTTTAAGTTGTAATGATTTCTGGTAAGCCGCTGTAGCTTGTTCGATATTGCCTGTTGCTAAAGCGAGGTGGCCGGCAAGATTGTGCGCGTCAGCGTTTTCAGGAGATGCTGCAATGAGATCTTGTACGGCGGCAGTTGCTGCGGTAGTTTGACCAGATTGCTGCATGACTTGCACATAGGCTGTAACGACATCGACGTTACTTGGCGATTGTTTGAGTGCTTTCTGTAGGTGAGCTATTGCAAGATCTTGGTGTTGATTACTTCGGTAGTACGAGGCAAGAGCTAATCTTAATTCTACTTTTTCAGGATTAAGTGCGAGGGCTTTTTCGAGAGCGGTTGTCCCTTCTTGCGCTTGGCCGTTTTGTAGAGCCGTGACACCATAAATAGACAGCAATTGTTCGTTTTCAGGGTGTGTTTCAAGTGCTTCTTTTAAGATTTGCAGTGCTTCATCATTTTTTTCGATTCTTAGTTTCGCAAGTGCTGCGGTTTGAATAAGTTCTGGTGAGGCTGTTTCCGGGTCGACATTACCTTGTAGCAAGGTTGCAGCATTGGCGAAATCTCCACGTTGGAAGTTTATTAATCCTAGATATAGAGAGCTGAGGCCGTTGTTGGGGTAATCGGTATTGAGTTCTTCAAATATTTTTTCGGCTTCACTGATATCTCCTGACTGCAACATATTGAGGGCACTTGAGAATTTTTTTGTAGCTTCACCTTGCTCTGGATTTGCTGTTGCAATTACTCTTGAGTAAATGAGCGCTTCACTTGTTCTGCCTTGTTCGGTTAGTACTTGGGATAACTGCCGCAATACCTGTATTCGAAGAGGTTGCATTGTGTCTGTTTCTGGTAATTGCTGCAGAGCTTGAGTTAAATGTTGTTCTGCTAAATCAAGTTTATTTCCAAGATAGGCTATTTGAGCATTAATGTAGTGGGCTTCGGCATTGTCTGGAGATTGCGCAATGATTTGCTGGATGACTTCTCGCGCTTTCTGGTGATTTTGTTGGTTGAAGTGGGTGGTTGCCAGTAATAATTTTGCTTCTATGTTATCGGGCTGATCCGAAATTAGCTGGTTGAGCTTTGTGTAGGCTTGCTCCATTTTTTTATTGCCAAATAAGGATTTTATTTCTAATAAACGGTATTTGATTGCCGATGTGTCGCCTTTATTTACTGCGTAGTTATTTAGTGATTTGTTTGATGATGTGTATTTTTTATTTCCGGTGTGGCTTTCTGCCAAGAGTAAATCCGTTTCTATATTGGCACTAGGGGTCGTTAAGAGTATTTCAGTCGCGGGCTTGAATGCGCCTGTTTCAATGTATAGCTCAGCAAGGCGATGGTAGCCTAGGTTGTTTTGATTGTCTTTTTGGATAATATTGCGAGCTTCGATGATGGCTGCTTGATATTGTCCTTGTTGCTCGTAGGCATAGCTGCGTTCTAAGTGCGCTTGCACTTCAACATCTTTATTGTCTTCTGGGTTGCCACAGGCGACTAATGCAATATTTATCAGTAGTGCAAGAACCAGG
>CALBVI010000296.1 GCA_937969395.1 uncultured Spongiibacteraceae bacterium
CACCACTCAAACGCCGCGTCTTACATCAATGAGATCATCACCGTTGAAGGCACGGTTGATCGGTATGTGTTTAGAAATCCGCACATTGTTGTCTATCTCAATGTAAGGGATGACTCGGGAAAAACCGTGCGCTGGATGTCCGAGGGCGCAGCGGCAACTGGGCTAAGGTTAGCGGGTTGGACTAAGGATACGTTGTCTAAGGGCGATCTTATCCGTATAACGGGTAAGGCTGGCAGAAATAACAAGCCAATGGTGTCCCTGAGTGAGGTTTCAAAAATAGATTCTGCCACCGGCGCGGTGATTACCAGCATTAATTTGAAGCGCGACATTATCGCGCCAGCTGATCCCGACAGCCCCGATTTCTCCTACCCGGCAGCGAGACCGAATGGAACGGTTAATCTCACCGGCATTTGGACGCAAGGTGGCGAGTTCGATCCCGAGCCTAGTTTTTTACTTAACGAGGCCCCCGTTTTCACACCAGCAGGACAAAAAATTCAAGACAGCATTCTGGCGATCAACGACCCTCAGTACATTAAATGTGAGCCAGCCGGGTTAATCCGTCAGGCATCATTTACTCCGCATCCAGTGCGCATCACCCAATATGATGACCGTGTGGTTTTTGAGTACGAAGAATACGCAGGGGAGCGCATTGTTTATTTAGACGACAGAGAATACGACAACTTTGATGATAGCCAACGTTATCGATTAGGTAGATACAAAGCTCGCTACGAAGGTGATGCGTTAATTATTGAGTCCGATTTACTCACCTCGGCCTGGTCGGGTATTTTTGGTCAGGTAACCAGCGACAAAACCTCCGTCGTTGAAACCTACACCAGAGGCTTTGACGAGAAATGGGGCCCTTATGCCCATATGAGTATGATCATTACTGACCCTATCAACTTGGCTAAGCCATGGCATATATTTTGGGATAAGTACTACACAGTGAAAAATTTCACTGGCACGGAAAGAGACAATGTTCAGCTCGATTACAAAATGGTTCCCGTTGAGTGCCAGATTCCCTTGACCGCTCAGTAAGTCGATTCAATAAAGCGCTCAGTAATTTCTCATAAAGATGGAGTTAACGATGAAAAAGATTTTTATAGTGTTAGTCTGTTCGGTGGTGACTTTTTTGGCAGCGGCTGTTGCCGTCGCACAAGCGCCACTGCCTCCTGAGAAACGCACGATACAAGGCCCCGAAGAAAAGAGAGGCCCTATGAGCTTTTTTATCACCAGTGTCGGTGTTGGTGATGGCGGAAATCTAGGGGGGCTCAAAGGTGCGGACGCGCATTGCCAAACCCTTGCAAAAGCGGTTGGTGCAGGCGATAGAGACTGGCGTGCATACTTAAGCACGCAGGCATTTGACGGACATACTGCGGTGAATGCGATAGATCGAATTGGAGAGGGACCTTGGTATAACGCTAAAGGTGTCCGTGTCGCGGAAAGTCTGGAAGCGCTGATTTACGATAATTCGGGTATCAACTATGAATCGGCTCTGAACGAGCAGGGAGGGTATATTGGCTCCCTCTCCGTGGGTGATAAAAATAATCAGAAAGATATTATGACCGGCTCAAACATGGATGGTACAGCTATGGACCCGTCAAAAAATACTAGCTGCAGCAACTGGACCAGCAACAATGAAGGTACTGCTCAGTCTGGCCACCACGATCGTTTTTTTTGGTACCAGTGGGGTAGCTCTTGGAACTCTGCACATGCAAGTCATGGTTGTAGTCAAGAGGGTCTGAAAAGCTCAGGCGGTGATGGCTTGTTCTACTGTTTTGCGGCTGATTAGTTCTGACAATAAACATTCTCGCCCTCTTTAGCTTAAATTCCTGTGTGGCGATTAATGCTGACCTAGAGTATTTACAATAATGCGCAGACCAATAATTTGTCTTATTGGTGAACATCACTTAATGGGCGGCTTGGATAATCCTTAAGGTAGCTCAAGAAGTGCATGATAATGGCATCGTCTATCAGGAAGTGCCGCAGCCATCGAAAGCCGGTGACGAAGAGTTGGTGCTGACAGTTGGTCGAGAAAGCTATGATACTGAGAATGGTTTGATTGGCTTAGTCTCGGTTTAATTGGTGCCAGCATTTTAGTTTTTAATTTTCTATTGAGATAAAACGTTTAGAAAAAGATATGAGTAAGAATCAAGAAGCGCTTACTATTTACGTTAGTTGATACAATTGTTTTTTCGTCGCAGAGTACGCTGGGAAAAAGTGTTTTATAAACGATATCTACAGGAATAAAAATGCGAAATTTATTAACGGCAAGTATTGTGTTTCTTAGCTTTGCGCTAGCTGCACCACAGGTGCTTGCACACCATTCTTTTGCTGCAAACTATAATATTAAAAGTGAAGTTTCCGTCGACGGTGTCGTAACAAAATTTAGCTTTAGAAACCCGCATGTGGTTGTTGCTCTTGATGTAACAAATCCTGATGGTTCGATTACCCATTGGGTTGCGGAGGCATTTGCTGCAACCAGCTTACGAAGAGCTGGTTGGGATAGAGAAACTTTGAAAGTGGGTGATCTGGTTCGTGTGTCAGGCAGTGGAACTCACGACGGGTCGCCAATGGTTTCTCTGGACATACTTAAGTTTTTGGATGCAGAAACTGGCTTGGTGATCAACACTATCTATGGCGATCAAGGTGAGCGCGCGGCCGCAGGAGAAACGCCTGCACATCTGATTGACATGCCGTTAGAGACTTCTGACGGTGTTCCCAACCTAACGGGCACTTGGTCTAGTTATGGTGCGCCTAGCAGTATATTAGCAAGCGGCCCTCCTGTGGCTCCTTTTAACGACGCTGGTTGGGCTATTCAGAATGCCTTTGATGAGGCTAATGATCCCCAGGTTTATTGTGATACACCCGGATTGATACGAC
>CALBVI010000297.1 GCA_937969395.1 uncultured Spongiibacteraceae bacterium
AGTGTTGTTGTGTTGTGTTGCTCATTGCTTGAAGTCATTTTTTGATAAGCATGTAGCCTATGCCCCTCTTTCCATCGCTGGCGAGTTAAAATTCTGGTTAATAAAGTCCAGCTGGCATCACCTATAAAGCATCCTAATATAATTATCCAAAACCAATAAGAAAGTATTTCGGCGGTTAGCAGTGCAATTAACCCCAGTGTTAGTCCAATAAACGTGCTGCCAATATCCCCCATAAATAACTTTGCTGGTGGCCAGTTCAGTGTTAGAAATCCCAAGACAATGCAGGCAAAGATGCTTAGCAGCATGGCGAAATTGGTTTCTCCTGCGAAGTGCAAAGCAAGAGCTGCGGGTAATAAAACTGCGACGGCTTGTGAGGCGGCGATACCATCGATGCCGTCCATGAAGTTGTAGAGGTTGGTTAGCCAAATGAGCACTAGTAGTGCTATGGGTATTAACAATGAATTAAAGTTGATGCTGTAGTTTGCGGTTAAAGGCAGTTCAGTTAGGGGATAGAGTAGGGCAATGCCAATTCCTGCTGCGATTATCTGTACGCTAAAACGGATTCGCCTTAGTACGTGGCCGTGGTCATCTAAGTAGCTGATAACGCTTATTAATATCCCGGGGATTATTAGAGCGCACCCTTGTTGTATTGTCAGAATTTGGTTTGCTATTGCGATGCTCCAGAGGATTAATGTGAGAGCCGCGATAACAAGCCCTCCACCGCGAGGGGTGGGGGTTTCATGTGAGCTGCGGTGATTGGGCTTGTCTATGATGCCTTTGTGGCGAGCGTAACGTAAATAGAGATGGGTACAGACAGCGCTGGCGATTAGTACTGCTACACAGCTAAAGATGAATGCCTCAATGGTCATGTTAAGAGATAGCCTTAGGGTCATTCACAGGGTGCCAGCCAGTGGTCTTGGTGGTGTGCTCGATATTGACTTCTAGATTACCGAATAGGCGATTGTAAATGTTTTGATAGCGTTTTAGCGTGCCTACTGTTCTTATTATGGATTTAGGCAAGGCAAACAGTATTGCTTTTGCGTTTATTTGTTTAGCTAGTTGCTGGACTATTTGAGTCGTTGATAGGGGCTTACCGTCTGATACCAGTAATACTTTATTACTTATATTCGGCGTATTTAAGCACAAGTGTAGTAGCGATGATAAATTTTCTAGGCTCACTAGGTCTCTTTTATTGTTGAGGCTTGCTAGAGGTAGGGGGAGTCGATAGTGGATGGCTTTTTCTAGTGTCGCTAAGTTACCTTTGTTGTTTTCTCCCCATATTAATGGTGGTCTGACGATGACGATTTCCATTGCTTTGTCAGCACAGTAATTCAGTAGTGTCTCCTCCGCTAATAATTTACTACGGCCATAATCATCGAGTGGTTGAGGTTTGTCGTCATGCCTAAAAGGCGTGTTGTGGGTCATTTCTCCGTTAACTTTGATGCTGCTTAAAAAGATAAATCGCTTAACACCAGCTTTGATGGCGGCTTTGGCGATGACTAATGAGTTATCGACGTTAACCCGATAATAATCTTGTGTTTGGGCATTGGGTGTATGCGCTAATCCCGCTAGATGGATAATGGTATCGCAGTTTGATAGGGACTCTATTGCTTTTGCAATGTTGGAGTAATCAGCAAGAATACGGTTTTCGCTATTGTCTTGGGTAAACTGTTCACGTGTTATAGCGATAACCCTGTGGTTTTTGGATGCTAGGTATTGGCAAAGGAATTGCCCGACGTAACCATTTGCGCCTGTTATTGCTATATTCATTGATTTGTTGAGTTCAGGTATATATTAAAATTAAGGATTTATGACACCAAAGTGTATCAGAAGGCCAATTTAGCGTATCTTAGCTATTGATCATAGCTTGCAGTGATATATTGATTAGCCTATTGGTATTGCGGGCCATTTTAGAATATACATTAATGCTCGAAATGTGTGTAAATTGGGTGAGCAAGATCTGGTTTGTTGACAATTGAGCTTGGTATGATTATTTTGCGCTCATTTTTGGGATCAGTACAAAACCTATATATTGATTCTTGTCTATACTGTAATGTACGTTAGCCTGCATTGTGATTAACAAAGACAAATATATGAGTGTTATCAAGGACAGGATGAAACTTTGAGTAATTATCGTAACCAGCGTCTGGTCACAAGAATTAAGCGTTGGCTTTCGCTTCCTTTAGTCCCCTCTTTTTCTATACCGCGGTACTGGAAGCAATCAGGGCTGCTAGCGCTAGATCTTTGTTTTATCCCTTTGTCTATTTGGATGGCAATTTCGATTCGCTGGGGCAGTATCCATTACCAGTTTTTATCCGCCGATTTTGCGGCGATTATGCTCACGATGATTTTTAGTGCGTCAGTCTTTTTACGTATTGGGCTCTATCGAGCGATTATTCGTTTTATGGGTCAGCAGGCTATCTTGACCATTATTAAAGGTGTCACTATTTCTGCGGTGATTTTAGCCATCGCTGCTTTTATAACCCGCAGTAATATTCCACGTTCAACACCTCTCATTTACTGGACTATTGCTCTAGCATTGATTGGTGGCATGCGGTTATTAGTGCGTTCTTTTTATTATGGCGTGGTGAGTAAAAGTGGTGACAAGGTTGCTATTTATGGCGCAGGTGTGTCAGGTCGTCAACTATTGAGTACTTTGATGCCGACGGGTGAATATTATCCTGTTGTGTTTATTGATGATGATCCAGCGATTGTTGGTACGGTTATTAATGGTGTTTCTGTTTATTCGTCTGAGTATTTAGACGAGTTAGTCGATGAATTTGCTATTAGTTATGTGTTTATGGCAATGCCATCGGTGACTCACCAGCAGCGTAAGAAAGTCATTGATTCTTTAGAGGCTCTATCTGTTTATGTTAAAACCGTGCCAGATTTTTCTGATTTGATGTCTGGTCGTGCCAAGGTTGAGCAATTACAAGATATTGAGTTGGCCGATTTATTGGGGCGCGACCCCATTGCCCCTGATGTTTGCTTAATGGAAGAATGTATTCGCGACAAAGTTGTTATGGTCACTGGAGCTGGCGGTTCTATCGGTTCAGAACTATGTCGTCAAATCGTTAATGCTGGCCCCACTCAGTTGGTTATTTTTGATATCTCTGAATATGCCTTGTATCAAATCAGTAAAGAGCTGGAAGTAGTCAAAAGCCAAACTGGACACTTTATCCAGATAACGCCCTTGTTAGGTTCAGTACAAAATCAGCAGCGATTAGAAGCGATTTTTACCGAGTTTGCTGTTGATACGGTTTACCATGCGGCAGCTTATAAGCATGTGCCAATGGTTGAATATAACGTTGTCGAAGGCGTTTATAATAATGTCTTTGGTACTTTAGCGGCGGCATGTGCTGCAGTTAAAGCGGGTGTTGGTCACTTTGTTTTGATCTCTACTGATAAGGCAGTTCGTCCAACCAATGTTATGGGGGCGTCCAAACGAATGGCTGAGCTTGTTTTGCAAGCTTGTGACGAGAAGTATGATTCGATTAGCTTTTGTATGGTTCGATTTGGCAATGTATTAGGTTCTTCTGGTTCGGTGGTTCCTTTGTTTCGCCAACAAATTTTAAATGGCGGCCCTGTTACTGTTACGCACAAAGACATTATTCGTTATTTTATGACCATTCAAGAGGCCTCGCAGCTAGTGTTGCAGGCATCGGCAATGGGCCAAGGTGGTGATGTTTTTGTGTTGGATATGGGTGATCCGGTAAAAATTGAGTTTTTAGCAAGGCGCTTAATTCATTTGATGGGAAAGAATATTAAAGATAACGAGCATCCTAATGGCGATGTTGAAATTCAATTTACCGGCCTGCGTCCTGGCGAAAAACTCTATGAAGAATTATTACTTGGCGAGAATGTAACTGGCACCGGTCACCCGAAGATTATGCGAGCAGAAGAAGAGCGTTTGAGTGAAGAGGTGATCGATAACTTGATAAGAGACTTAAAGTTCGCTTGTGATTCTAATGACTGTGAAACCATTCAAAACCTTCTGCAGCAGCATGTAAGCGGTTTTGATGCTAAAGATGGTATTTCAGATGCCATGTGGAATCGCCGCATTGAGAATGGTTTAAATAAATCCATTACTGATGAAAGAGCTAAGAAGGTTGTTGAAGGTAATTTCTCTCAGAGTTGATTTGTTATGTTGAGTAAGTGCGTTACTTAGTGAGCTGTTTTTTGATTAGCGCTAGCTATCATTTTTTTCCCCACGTAAAATTCCTTTCTCATTCTTAATCATTGGGTCTTTACAAGTTCGCCTAATGATTAAGAGCAATTTTCCCTAGTCCCTTGATTGCAAAAATCCACTGAATTAATTTATGCCTATGAACAACATATGTGTGGCTGAGCTTGGCGATAGTAAAGTTGCGAAACAGATATCTGATGCCTGTTCAGCTACTAGTTCATATGTCAGCCCAGTAGATAGGCAATTAAAAATCTGCCTACTCGGTTACCGCAGCCAACCTTACGGTGGCGGCCAGGGTATTTACATCAAATATCTCAGCAAAGCTTTGGTAGAAGCAGGTCATAAAGTCGACGTTATTTCCGGTCAGCCTTATCCGCATCTTGATGATCGTGTTAATTTAATAAAAATGCCCGGTATGAATTTGTATGAGACGGGGTTGGGTTCTCTTCGTTGGGAGCATTTGCTGTCATTAACCAATATCATTGAATGGACGGGGAAGCTGACAGGCGAGTTTTCTGAACCCCGTTGTTTTGGTCGTCGAGTGTTTAAATATTTACGAAAAAACGGTCGGCACTACGACATTATTCACGATAATCAATGCCTCAGTTGGGGTATGCTGAAGTTACAGCGACGTGGATTCCCATTAGTAACAACCATCCATCACCCGATTACCAGTGATTTAGATATCGCTTTAAATGCAGCGACGACTCGCAAGCAACGTTTTTTTATTCGTCGTTGGCATTCTTTTTTAATCATGCAAAAAAAGGTCGCTCAGCGGCTTGATCATGTAGTGACAGTTTCTCAGTGTTCTCGTGAGGATATTGCCAAGGCGTTTACTCTCAAATCAGCAGCGATTAGCTTGGTTTATAACGGCATCGATACTAATGAATTCTGCCCTCAGCCTCATGTTCAGCTTAAGCCTTATCGCATTATGGCGACGGCTTCGGCCGATGCGCCGCTGAAGGGGGTGCGTTATTTGTTGGAGGCTTTGGCTTTGTTATCTGAGCAGTTCCCAGCGATAGAGTTATTGATGGTAGGTAAGCCCAAGCCAAATGGCGATACAGAAAAACTGATCGAGCGTTTAAATATTGGTGACAGAATTAATTTTGTCAGTGGTATCAGCACCGAACAGTTAGTTGAATATTATGCACAGGCGCAGGTGGTTGTCGTGCCTTCGGTTTATGAAGGCTTTGGGCTGCCGGCGGGTGAGGCAATGGCCTGTGGCGTGCCAGTTGTTTCGACCAACGGCGGTGCTTTGCCCGAAGTTGTGGGTGATGCTGGTGTGCAAGTGCCGGTAAAAAACAGTCAGGCAATTGCCGATGCTGTTGCGCAATTATTAAATGATGAGCAGCAGCGACAGCATCTAGGCAAAGCTGGTCGAGCTAGAATAGAAAAACTATTTTGCTGGCGGCGTGCGGCAAATCAAATGACTGATTACTATCAGCAGGTGTTGGCTAAGCAAGATCAAGCGGCGAGCCGGTGATCATGATGAGTCAGCAATAGCCATGCAAACCGTTGATTTTAAGTATTTTCCATTACAATCTGGCGATAAGGTCTTAGATCTTGGTTGCGGCGAAGGTCGTCACGTCATTGCCGCTTATCTAGAGCAAGATGTCGATGCTATTGGTGTTGATTTAAGCTTAGATGATCTCCAATCGGCGCAACAAAAGCACCTCCCTTTTATACAAGCTGATAACCCCTCTAAAAGTTTTTCTCTGTCAGTCGCGGATGCTTTACGCTTACCCTTTGCTGATAATAGTTTCGACAAAATTATTTGTTCAGAGGTGCTAGAACATATTCCCAATTTTGAAGCGGTGCTCAATGAGATTGAGCGTATTCTAAAGCCGCAGGGTTTACTCTGTGTGAGTGTGCCAAGAACATGGCCAGAACAGTTATGCTGGTGGTTAAGTGATGCCTACCATCAGGTTGAAGGTGGTCACCTGCGTATTTTTAATGCGATTCAACTCAATAATCAGATTGAGGCCTTAGGTTTTACAAGTTATCGCAAACATTGGGCGCATGCATTGCACTCGCCTTACTGGTGGTTGCGGTGCTTATTTTGGCAGGGGCAGGACGACAATTGGCTGGTAAAACAATATCATCGCTTGTTGGTGTGGGATTTAATGGACAAGCCGGTTTTTACCCGTAGATTGGAAAAATTACTAAACCCGCTAATGGGGAAGAGTGTCGTCATGTATTTTAGGAAACCTGCAAAAACTGGCTCGCAACAGTGAGTGTGTCGAATAGCGTTAATGATATGGCGAACTTGGATATTAATATGGTATTTGCGCCATGAGTGATCTTTGTTTATCAAAAGGCCTGTTCCCCGCCGATTTTTTTCGACCAACCGTGGAATATATCCTCAACTGCCAGCAGGATGACGGTTCAATTGTTTGGTTTGATGGCAGCTATGTTGATGCCTGGGATCATGTTGAAGCCGCGATGGGTTTATCCGTTGGTGGTGAGTTTGAGGCGGCAGTGAATGCTTATCGGTGGCTGGCCAAGCTGCAATTGCCGGATGGCAGTTGGTGGGCGGCTTATAAAAATGGTGAAATTGAATGCGACGATCGGCGTGAGAGTAATTTTGTTGCTTATATCGCCACAGGTGTTTGGCACCATTACCTGATTACTCACGATGATAGATTCTTAGTCGAGTTGTGGCCGACGGTTGAGCGAGCGATTGAATTTGTTCTAAGTCTTCAATCTGAACATGGCGAGATTGCTTGGGCTGTTCAGCCTGATGGCTCGATACAAAATGATGCTTTAGTGACGGGCTGTAGTTCCATCTATAAGGGCTTGGAGTGCGCACACAATATCGCAGTCACGTTAAATTACCATCGCCCGCATTGGCTTGAGGCGCGAGAGCGATTAGGTGATGCTTTACGCAATAAGCCAGAAAGATTTGATCGTCATTGGGAGAGCAAATCGCGCTATTCGATGGATTGGTTTTATCCGGTGTTGACGGGGGTGCTTAATCAATCGCAAGCTAAAGCAAGATTGCAGCAACGCTGGGATGAATTTGTTGAAGATAAGCTTGGTTGTCGCTGTGTTGCCGATGAGCCTTGGGTTACCGTGGCTGAATCCTGCGAATTAACTATGGCGCTATTGGCGGCGGGTGATCGCGAGCGAGCGGTTGAGTTATATAGCTGGTTGCATCAATGGCGGTTAGCTGACGGCTCCTATTGGACGGGTTATCAATTTGTGCAGGATGTGCTGTGGCCTGATGAAAAGCCGACATGGACGGCAGCGGCTGTTTTATTAGCTGCGGATGCACTTACTGAGCATACGGCTGCTGCTTCATTATTTACAACTGTGCGATTAGAAGATGTGATTCGTGATCGCGAGATTGTATGAGTATTTTGTAAGGTGAGCAGGGTAAATAGAGCAAATAGAAATAGAACAAATAGAAAAGACCAAATGAAGCGGCGCTACTTATTTTCGGCGTAATAGCCCCAATGTATTAACCACCTCAATTTCCTCAAATAATTCAGACGCTAATGCCTGACGATAAATAGTAATCGGCGCTTGTCCGCCCTCATCAGGGTTAGGAAATAAATCGTGAATGGCGAGTATGCCGCCAGAGATAATATGCTTAGCCCAGCATTGATAGTCGGTTTGTGCCGCTTCCATGCTATGGCCGCCGTCTATAAAGACCATCGCTAAAGGCGTTGTCCAGTTCTTGGCAGCAACCGCTGAGCTGGTAACTAGTGGTATGACAGTCTGTTCCAAATCAGCCGCGCGTATATTTTTGCGGAATTCTTTAAAGCTATCGAATAGACCGATTTGATGATCGTATAAGTCGTCGTCGTGATACTCCTCGCCTAGCTGATGTTCTTCCGATCCACGGTGGTGATCCAGTGCATATAGCGTGCTATTTGTTTCTTTGCAGGCGCTACCGAGGTAGATCGCAGACTTGCCGCAATAGCTGCCGATTTCTAAAACTGGCCCTTTAACTGATTGTTTAAGTGCGTAATGGTAGAGAGCGTCGGCCTCATCTTTGGCTAAAAACCCTTTTACTTGCTCGATGTCGATAGGTAGTGAAATGGGCATGCTATGTCTTTTGTTCTCTTTTGTGAGTTGGCTTCATATTATTGTTATCGAGGCTTGTATCTCAATATGGCTGCGCACAATAGCTGAAATTACTATTGCCAGCAATGACAGCCAGCAACGACGGCCAGCATCGACTTGGCACTGATGGTTTGATCGTGTTGAAGCGACGGTTGGTTTCTAGTTATCAGAGCTTGGGTTATCATGCGCCTAACTTTTTAATGATACATTTTTGGCGACAAAATAAAATCTCGGAATACATTGTATGAAGCTCTCCATGCCCCGTTTTGATCAAGCGCAAGTATTAGTTGTAGGTGACGTAATGCTTGATCGCTATTGGCATGGCGGTACCTCACGTATTTCTCCTGAAGCACCGGTGCCGGTAGTTAAAGTTGAGCAAGTAGAAGACCGGCCTGGTGGCGCGGCGAATGTGGCTTTGAATATTGCAGCGTTAGGTGCGGGTGCATCGCTGAGCGGTTTAGTGGGCAAGGATGATGCCGCTGAAGCTTTGATGGAGTCGATGCAGGCGGCGCAAGTGTTTAGCGATTTTTGTGTCGTTGAAGGTCGTCCTACAATTACTAAATTACGGGTTATTAGTCGCCATCAACAATTAATTCGCATGGATTTTGAAGATAAGTTTAGTGCTGAGTCAGCTCAACAGTTAAATGAAAAAGCGAGCCAATTACTGGCTTCGGTTGGCGCATTGATTTTGTCGGATTACGCCAAAGGTGCTTTGGCTGATCCGCAACCACTCATTCAGGCTGCGAAAGCGGCGAATATTCCGGTATTGGTAGATCCTAAGGGCAGTGATTTTTCTCGCTATCGCGGTGCCACATTACTCACCCCCAACCTGCATGAGTTTGAGGCTGTTGTCGGTCATTGTGAGAATGAACAAGCGTTAGTGAGCAAGGGTGAAAGCCTAATGCGAGAGCATGATTTGCAAGCCTTGTTGGTGACTCGCGGCGAGCATGGTATGACCTTATTGCGGCCCGATGAGCCAGAACTGCATTTACCGGCACGGGCTAGAGAAGTATTTGATGTGACGGGTGCTGGAGATACGGTCATTTCAGTATTGGCAGCATCGTTAGCGGCCGGTGAGGCTATGCCGCAGGCGGTGGCGTTAGCTAATTTAGCCGCAGGAATTGTCGTCGCCAAGTTGGGAACTGCAGCGATCAGCGCGCCGGAACTACGTCGTGCGATTAGTGCGGAGCAAGGGTCGGAACGCGGCGTGATGACGGTAGAGCAATT
>CALBVI010000298.1 GCA_937969395.1 uncultured Spongiibacteraceae bacterium
TGCTAATATTGGCGTCAGCGGCGCGTTGTAGGCCGTAAGCTTGATCTTTATTACTGAAAACTGCAGCTATATCGGCGTTTAAAACGCCGCTAGCCGCTTGGTCAATAAAAGACTGTAGATTAGAACCGCTGCCAGAAATGAGGATAACAAGTTTACAGGGTGTGTTGGCCATAACATTTCTCTACTACTTTTCCGTACAACTAAACCTTGGTGGATCACGTCTTTGTAGTTGCTGTGATTGTAGCTACTGTGATTGTAGTTGCTGTGATTTTAGCGACTGTAATTACAGTCCCTGCAGCTCTACTTGTTCTTCGCCATCGTTACATTCAGCTATATGGCCGACTAACCATGCCTGCTCGCCAAGTTCATTCAGTGCCTTGATGGCTTGCTCAGCGTTGTCTTTATCAACACAGATAATCATGCCGGTGCCACAGTTAAAGGTGCGATACATTTCAACCGCATCGACATTGCCCATTTCTTGTAGCCATTGAAAGACTGGCGGTAGCTCCCAGCTATTTAGATCAATAACAGCTTTTGCGTTGTCAGGCAGCACGCGAGGAATGTTCTCTAATAAACCGCCACCTGTAATGTGGGATAGGGCATGAAGCGGCAATTGCTTCATTAGCGCTAAAATAGATTTCACATAAATTTGGGTGGGAGCCATTAAGGCTTTCGCCAATGTAGAGTCGCCTAAAGGTGCTTGTAAATCTGCGTCACTGACTTCGATGATCTTACGAATTAATGAGTAGCCATTAGAGTGCGGTCCAGATGAAGCGAGAGCGATTAAGCTGTCCCCCGCTTTGACTTTGCTGCCATCGATGAGCTCTGATTTTTCCGCAACACCAACACAAAAACCTGCTAAGTCATAATCTTCGCCTTCGTACATACCCGGCATTTCTGCAGTTTCGCCACCGACTAATGAGCAGCCCGATAATTCACAGCCAGCCCCAATGCCTTCAACAACAGCTGCAGCAGTATCAATATTGAGTTTGCCGGTCGCATAATAATCGAGGAAGAATAACGGCTCTGCGCCGCCAACAATAAGATCGTTTACACACATGGCGACTAGATCAATACCAATGGTGTCATGAATACCTAAATCCATTGCTAGGCGCAGCTTGGTGCCCACGCCATCAGTGCCCGAGACTAAAACGGGCTCTTTGTATCCGGTTGGCAATTCGCACAATGCACCAAAACCACCAAGGCCTGCCATGACTTCAGGGCGACGCGTGCGTTTGGCTACATTTTTGATGCGATCTATCAGTGCGTTACCCGCATCGATATCGACACCTGCGTCTTTGTAACTGAGGGATTGGCGGCTGTTTTGGTCGGTCATAAATTAAACCCGGATAAATAAATCGAAGTAGATAGTCGTCGGTGTTTTAAGGCGCGCTATATTATCCTGAAAGAGGCTTAAATTCGACCATAAATTATGAGTTCTGGAATGATCTTGGTTATATTGTCAGAAAGATTCGCGCTCATGGTGAGTATTGTTACAATAAGCTTCTTTTTTATGACGATAATATCAGTTGGGAATTGCCTGCTTTGCTCACTCTTAAACGATTAACCCTACGCCAGCTACTGGCTTCATTAATTCTATTGGCTTTAGCGCCTTTTACTTGTGCTGAGCAGTTACAGAACCTCTATGACGTTGAAGTTGCTAGTAAATCACAGTCTGCCCGTGATTTGCGTAGCGCCAGCCGTGAGGCCTTAGCTATTTTGTTTGTACGGGTTTCAGGTAGTAATGAGGTACTTAATAACCCGGTGATTAAATCTGCATTAAGCAATGCGCAGACCTATATGCGGCAGTTTCAATATCACCAGCGTAATGTTGAGTTGGAAAACGGCGACATTAGCGAACAGTCGTACGCCATTATTGAGTTTGAGCCTGAGTTAGTGGATAACCAATTACGAGAGGCAGGTTTGCCTTTGTGGTCTAACAACCGACCAACGATTTTACTGTGGTTAACCATTGAAGATAGAAATGGCCGTCGCTTTGCCACCCAGGAAACTGATCCTGCTATTGCTGCGGCGGTTGTCGAAACCGCTAAACGTCGTGGTTTAGCCGTTAAATTACCGGTCTATGATTTGGAAGATACCTTGGCTGTGTCTGTTGATGAGGCGTGGCAATTGAGTAATTATCGTTTGCAAGTCGCTGCAGAGCGCTATGGCGCCGATACAATTTTATTGGGGCGAGCAAGCCAATTAAGCAACGGTTTATGGTTGGGGAAATGGTTATATCAACAAAATAGTCAGCGTCTGAACTATGATCTTGAGGCTAACAATATCGCGCAATACATTAATTTTTCTCTCGATCCTATTGCTGAGGGTTTAGCTGCGCAGTATGCCATCGCGCCGGTAAATATTGCTGAGCACGGCGTGTTAATGCGTTTAACCGGTATTGATGGTTTTGTTGATTATGCGCAAGCCATCGGTTATCTCGAAAGTGTTGCGGCCATACGTCATGCCAATGTCATTGATATTCAAGGCGATGAAGTCGTTTTGCGGTTGATAGCTGATGGTATGTTGGCGCAGCTGGAACTGGTGTTTAATTTGGACGAAAAGTTTCAATCTGCAAATCGTGCCTATCAAGGTAGTTATGATTTATCGCTAGATTACCACTGGCCGTAAGCTGAGCGTTTTGGGCTGAAGGCAAAAAGGGATAATTAAAAAATAATGACTATTATGTGGAGAATCTGATGGCTGATATTCAGCGTTTGTGGGTGCTGTTAGCACTGGCATTATTTTGCATAGTTTTATATTCGTTGCAGCCAATCCTCAGTCCTTTTTTGGTGGGTGCTTTGCTCGCTTACCTGGGGGATCCACTAGCTGATCGCTTAGAAGAATTTAAACTTAGTCGAACCGTTGCGGTCTGCGTGGTTTTTTTTGGTTTTAGTTGTTTGGCGGCAATCGCCGTTTTATTGGCAATCCCGTTGATCGGCAGTCAGTTAGATATTTTGGCGGTGAAATTACCGCAGTGGCTGACCGCGGTTCAGGATCAGCTTATTCCATGGTTACAGCGAACATTTGATTTACCGCAGGGCGCTCTGCCGGTGGCGGAATTAAAAACAGTGATGTCAGAGCACTGGTCAAGTGCTGGAGGATTGCTTAGCAAGCTTTGGTCGCAATTGGCCGGTTCTAGTTTGGCTTTGCTGGGCGTTTTGGCTAATGTGTTTTTAATTCCAGTAGTTACTTTTTATCTGTTGCGCGATTGGGATGATTTAGTACTAAAGCTCAATAATTTATTACCTCGCAGCATGAAAAAAACCGTTGTCGCACTAACCAGTGAGTGTGATGAAATCTTAGGTGCTTTTATTCGCGGTCAACTACTCGTTATGTTGTCGCTAGGGATTATTTACGCACTTGGCTTATGGATGGTGGGTTTAGATTTGGCCTTGTTGCTTGGCCTATTAGCAGGCCTGGCGAGTATTGTTCCTTATATGGGGGTTGTTGTCGGTGTTTGTGCCGCTGGTGTCGCCGCTTATTTTCAGTTCCATGATTTACCACACTTAATGGGTGTTGCTGCTGTATTTACTGTCGGTCAAATGCTGGAGGGCATGTTACTAACACCGTTGCTGGTGGGTGATCGTATTGGCTTGCATCCTGTTGCAGTTATTTTTGCCATTATGGCGGGTGGTCAATTGGCTGGTTTTACCGGTGTGTTATTGGCATTGCCGGTAGCGGCGGTATTAATGGTGCTGGTTCGTTATCTTCATGTTCGATATAAAGACAGTCACTTATATCAAGCATCCTCTGATCCAGAAGATGCTGAGTTAAGTGACTCTGAACCTGACAGTTCACCATCAGAAACCACTGTATTAGTCGATGCTGGGCCGGAAGAAGTCGAATTGGCATCATCAATAAAGATTGAAAAAAGTTAAGTTGAATGAGTTTTCTATTTGAACAATTACCGCTTGCGGTGCAGTTAAGAGATGACGCAACATTTGATAATTATTTTGTTGCCGACAACGGTTTGTTATTGGCGCAGTTGCGCCAACAGTTAATAGACGGTGAACGTTATCTTTATCTTTTTGGTGCCGCGGGTTCAGGTTGCAGTCATTTATTACAAGCTGCCTGCCATCAAGCTGATCAATTAGGTTTAACGTCAGTTTATATTCCGCTTTCAGAATTAGTTGATTATCCTCCTGAGCAGCTGTTTGAGGGCTTGGAAAATTTGTCGCTGGTTTGCATTGATGATATTCAACAGGTGATAGGTGATGCGCACTGGGAGCAGCAATTGTTTCACTTATTTAATCGCCTAGTTGATGCAGAGGTGAAATTGTTGGTTGCGGCAAATTGTGCTG
>CALBVI010000299.1 GCA_937969395.1 uncultured Spongiibacteraceae bacterium
ATGTGTTGGCACCGTTGTTATTGGATTGTCATATTGTTGCGCTAGATTTACCGGGGCATGGACTAAGTGATCATAAGTCGTTGCAAGCCAGTTATAATTTGTGGGATGACTTAAATGATATTCAGTTAGTTGCCGATCTTATGGAGTGGTCGACCTTTACTATTTTGGGTCACTCACGCGGTGCCATGATGGCTTTGTTGTTAGCTGCAGTCGTGCCAGAAAAAATTCAATCAGTCATTTTGTTAGATGGTATTTGGCCGCCACCTGTCGAACACGAGGATAGCGTTAAACAACTTCGTCAGTATTTGTCTGATCAAAAAAGATTACCAGCGAAACAAAAATCAACCTATGGTTCTGTGAAAGATGCCGTCGTTGCTAGGATGATGGCCTCAAAAATGAACGAGGCAAGTGCTAGATTAATTGTTACCCGTGGATTAGAAAAAAAGGATGAAGCTTATCAATGGCGTTTTGATGCTAGGTTACGCAGTGCATCAGCTTTTAAATTAACCGCTGAACATATGCGGGCTTTTACCGCAGCGATGTCTAGTCCTTGTTTATTATTGCTAGCAGAGGATGGGATGGGGAAACTGCCGCAACTGCAAACGTTATTGCTTGAATATCCGCAGATTCAATCGCATGTGTTACCGGGTGGTCATCATTTTCATATGGAAGAGCAGGCACTGAGAATAGCTGAGTATCTCAATGCTTTTCTAGAGAAATAAAGTGTTAGAAAATGATCTTGTGCGGAAGTGTTTTGAGGAAAATAATAATTATGACCGCTGCTTTAGCGGCCATTAACTAGTGATAAAAATTCACTGCGGGTATTTTGATTTTCACGAAATGAACCAAGCAGTGAAGATGTACGCATTTGCGAATTTTGTTTTTCAACACCGCGCATCATCATGCACATATGCTTTGCTTCGATGATGACGCCAACACCAGCTGCATCAGTAATATCCATAATAGATTGAGCGATTTGCTCGGTAAGATTTTCTTGGATTTGTAATCGACGGGCAAACATATCAACAATGCGAGCCACTTTAGAAAGACCGATGACTTTACCTTGGGGGATGTAGGCAACATGACATTTGCCAATAAAGGGCAGCAAGTGGTGCTCGCACATGGAATACAATTCAATATCAGAGACAACAACCATTTCGCTAGCGTTAGATTCAAATAAGGCACCGTTAACCACTTCATCAACGGTTTCTTGATAGCCCTTGGTTAAAAACTGCATGGCCTTAGCTGCACGTTTAGGTGTATCGATTAAGCCGTCTCGATTCAAATCCTCGCCAACACCCTCAATAATCGTTGAAAAAGCGCTCTCCATATTTTTTGAGGACACTTCGTCATTATTGATGTTTTCTTTAGCTTGCTTGATAGGGTGGGCCATAGGGGCTCCGTGCAGTTTTAAGGTCGGGCATGATAGCAGATCATTTTCACCAAAACAAAAGCCTAATATGACTTATAATCACTGATTAATAGGGTGTTTGGCTATAACCCTCAATAAATTATGTGTTTAATAATAGGTGTTTGATGGAGTCGTCCAGCAATATATATACGCAACTGTACACGGTAAGAGATTACATTCGCTGGGCAGTTTCTCAATTTACTAAGGCTGAGCTGTATTTTGGCCACGGTACCGACAATGCGCTCGATGAAGCGCTGCAATTAGTGCTGCATACTATTGGTATTCCTGTGGGTAGTGAGGGTGCTTTATTGGATGCTCACTTAACCCAAGATGAAAAAGAGCAAGTGCTGAAGCAAATTGATAGGCGTACCAAGGAGCGTATCCCCGTACCTTATCTTACTGGTGAGGCATGGTTTGCCGGTTTGAGTTTTAAGGTTGATGAGCGGGTATTGATTCCGCGTTCGCCGCTAGCAGAGTTGATTGAGCGAGGTTTTGAGCCCTGGATACCAGAAACCCCAATCAATCATGTTCTCGACCTGTGTACCGGTGGCGGTTGTATCGGTATTGCCTGCGCGCACTTGTTTGAAGAGGCACAGGTTGATTTGGCAGATATTTCCGATGGTGCGCTTGAGGTCGCTGCAAGTAATATCGAAAGCTATGAGTTAAATCATCGGGTGCAAGTACTGCAATCTGACCTGTTCTCTGCTGCTGAAGGTCGTCAATATGATTTGATTGTCAGTAATCCGCCCTATGTTGATGATGAAGATTTAAGTTCTATGCCCGCTGAATATCAGCATGAGCCAGCTTTAGCACTAGGAAGCGGCGTTGATGGCCTAGATATAACCCGCAGAATTTTACGCGAAGCGGTTAATTATTTGACCGATAATGGTGTTTTGATCGTAGAAGTAGGTAATAGCGGTATAGCATTAGAGCAAGCTTATCCTACGGTACCCTTTACGTGGATTGAATTTGAGCACGGCGGTCATGGGGTGTTTGTATTTAGCCGAGCGGAATTGCTCGAATATAGCGAAGCGTTTGTTTGATTAAGAGTGATTTCGTCTGTAATGAAACGAGCCGGAGGAGATAAATGCTTCAAGGGAGCTGTCTTGTAAAAGTATAAAATATGAACTTTTGTCAGAGCCAAAAAAAGTGACTCATTGCCACTGTAAAATGTGTCAAAAACAACACGGTGCAGCTTTTGCTACTTATGGAAGTATTCAGAAGGCTAACCTTGTTTATATACAAGGCGAAGAATTATTGAAGGAATTCGCTTCCTCTGGGTCAATTAAAAGAAAATTTTGTTGCCGGTGTGGGTCAAACATTGAATGGAGTGGTTCGGAGAGTTATCCCGATTGGGCTTCGATTACTTTAGCAACCTTAGATTCTAGTTATAAACCTGAGAGAATTAGCGAGATTTATATAGAGTCAAAGGTATGCTGGCTCAATGAAGCTATTGATTAGCTGCTTCTATTTATGGACGTTAAGGTTTGTTTATCTGACCTTATTGCATTATTGACGTATAATCCTTCGTCGAAATTATTGATTTACTGAACTGATTAAAGAGTTGTTATGTCTGGAAATACCATTGGTAAGTTATTTACGGTTACAAGCTTTGGTGAGAGCCACGGTGTTGCTTTAGGTTGCATTGTGGATGGTTGTCCTCCTGGTTTAGAAATAACCGCAGAGGAAATTCAGGTTGATTTGGATCGACGCAAGCCGGGTACTTCGCGTTTTACCACTCAACGCCGTGAAGACGATAGGGTAAAAATCCTGTCAGGTATCTTTGAGGGCAAAACAACCGGTACTTCAATCGGCATGATGATTGAAAATACCGATCAGCGTTCAAAAGACTACTCAAAAATTATGGATCGCTTTAGACCCATGCATGCTGATTACACCTATCAGCAAAAATACGGCCTGCGCGACTATCGCGGCGGTGGTCGTTCTTCCGCCCGTGAAACAGCCATGCGCGTTGCGGCGGGCTCTATCGCTAAAAAATACCTCAAGCAAACCCACGGTATCGAAGTGCGTGGCTATCTTTCGCAGCTTGGTCCCATTAAGGCCGAACAGTTTGATTGGGATGAGGTCGGTAATAATCCGTTCTTTTGCCCTGATGTTAATAAAGTCCCTGAAATGGAAACGTATATGAACGCGCTGCGTAAAAGCGGCGACTCTATCGGTGCAAAAATTTCAGTCGTGGCAACAGGTGTTATGCCTGGTTTAGGTGAGCCAATTTTTGATCGGCTGGATGCGGACATTGCTCATGCTTTAATGGGAATCAACGCCGTTAAAGGCGTAGAAATCGGCGCTGGTTTTGATGCGGTTGACGCGAGGGGCAGTGAGCATCGCGATGAACTAACACCCGAAGGATTTAAATCTAACAATGCCGGTGGTGTATTAGGTGGTATTTCCAGTGGCCAAGATATTATTGCTCATATGGCGCTTAAGCCAACCTCTAGTGTGCTAATACCTGGTGAAACCATTGATGTTGACGGCAAATCAACGGAAGTGATTACCACAGGCCGACATGATCCCTGTGTTGGTATCCGTGCCACGCCGATTGCTGAAGCGATGTTAGCTATTGTGTTGATGGATCATTTACTGCGCCATCGCGGTCAAAATGCTCATGTGCAATGTTCAACACCAGTGATTACCGATAACGCTGACCAGTAATGTCATGAATAGACTCTTCTCGTTATATTTTTGATATGAGCTCATCTATAGCGCCAGCAACCTACTGGCGCTTATCCAGTTTTTACTTTTTCTATTTTGCGCTACTAGGCGCATGGTTGCCGTTCTGGCCACTGTATTTACAAGATTTAGGTTTTGATGCCGAAGCCATTGGCTATATGACTGCGTTGCTAATGGCGACGAAAATCATTGCGCCCAATATTTGGAGTTGGGTCGCTGATGTTGCTGACCAGCGAATGCGAATGGTTAGATACGGTTCGCTATTAGCGTTTATCGTTTTTTTAGGGGTCTTTGTCAGCCAGCAGTTTTGGTGGATGGCTTTTATTATTACCGCCTATAGTTTTTTTTGGAATGCTGTTTTACCGCAATTTGAAGTCGTAACCTTGGCTTGTCTCGGAGGGCGTTTTAATCGCTATAGTCAAATTCGTTTATGGGGCTCCGTGGGTTTTATAGTCGCTGTTGCTGGTTTAGGTGTTTATTTTGATTACTTTGCCATTTCGGCATTGCCTTGGTTTATTGCTTTATGTTTATTAGGTGTTTGGCTCTGTAGTTTATTGGTAACCGATAAGCACAAAACACCGCAGGTAAAAGTCCACGGTCAGTCGTTTTTGAGCGTAGTAAAAAATCCTTCGGTGATCGCTTTTTTGCTAACTTGCTTTTTGTTACAGCTATCACATGGACCTTATTACACTTTTTTTAGTGTGTACCTTGAGGGCTATGATTATAGCCGCGCGCTGATTGGCTTTTTGTGGTCTTTCGGTGTTATTGCTGAAGTAGCGGTTTTTATCGTTATGCATAAGCTCTTGGCGCGGTTTAGCTTAAAAAGTATTTTGCTGGTCAGTTTGATCTTGTCGGTAATACGTTGGGTTTTGATTGCTTATTACGTTGAGAATGTCTGGTTGTTATTAATAGCGCAGTCACTGCATGCGGCATCGTTTGGCAGCTTTCACGCTTATGCGGTTGAAATGGTACGTAGGTTGTTTGTCGATGGCTTCCAGGTGCAAGGCATGGCCTTATATAGCAGCTTAAGTTATGGCGGCGGAGGTGCGTTAGGCGCGATGCTCAGCGGTTGGTTGTGGGATGTAAACGCACAGCTGACATTTTTGATGGCGGCCGTTGCCTGCGTGTTGGCCATTGTGATTTCATTTTTTATTAACTACCCGCGAGAACCTAGTTCGGTATAAATACGGCTTATGATAAATACAGTCACTATCATAGGGGCTATTACAGGTACTATCACAGGCGCTATTACCGGCACTATGTTCTTGTTTATGGCTAGATTATACTGGCAACCTTAATTTGTTAGGTGTGGATTATTAATGAGTCAATTTACCCATATTAATGCTTCTGGTGAAGCGCAGATGGTCGATGTTACTGAAAAGGCCATTACTCAGCGCGAGGCAACCGCTGAGTCGAAGATTATTATGCTGCCCTCAACACTGCAGTTGATTATTGACGGTGGGCATAAAAAAGGTGACGTCTTTTTTGTTGCGCGTCTAGCGGGTATTCAGGCGGCAAAAAAATGTTCAGATTTGATTCCTCTCTGTCATCCATTAATGCTGTCATCCGTCAAAGTGGATTTAGCCGCAGATGTTGAAAACAGCTGCGTGACTATTCAAGCAAGCTGTAAATTGGCAGGGCAGACAGGCGTAGAGATGGAAGCATTAACAGCGGCTTCGGTTGCAGCGCTAACCATTTACGATATGTGTAAAGCGGTTGATAAAGGCATGGTGATTAATCAGACACGGTTATTGTTAAAGTCCGGTGGCAAGTCCGGTGAATGGGTCGCTGATCAATGATACACGTATTATTTTTTGCCAGTATTCGCGAGCAATTACAAACCGGTAAGTTGTCTATCGAGCTTGATGCTGACGGAATAACGGTTGCTGGTAGTGCTTCAATTGGATTAAGCGTTTCAACAGTAGAGCAATTAATCGCTTATCTCGCATCAACTTATGATCAATCCTGGTTGCCAGTTTTATCAGCAGATAATGTAATTAAAGCCGTTAATCAGCAGGTGGTAGATAAAAACTTTATCATTAGTGATGGTGATGAAGTTGCTTTTTTCCCTCCGGTAACAGGCGGTTAATCGCATGAACAAATCATTGCCAAATTCAGCAATAACTATTCGCGTGCAGGCAGCAGATTTTGATGTGAATGCCGAGCAAAAAAACTTGCGTGAACTTACTCGCAGTGTTGGCGCTATTGTAAGCTTTGTCGGTTTAGTGCGTGATATCAATGATGCGGTGTCGGTCTCAAGTATGGAGTTAGAGCACTATCCCGGAATGACCGAGCGCACGATTAAAGATATTGCAGATAAAGCAAATCAGCGTTGGTCATTACTGGGCATCACTGTTATCCATCGCATTGGTGCTTTAGCGCCAACCGATCAAATCGTATTGGTCGCAGTGAGTAGTCTGCATCGTGGCGATGCGTTTCAGGCTTGTGAATACATAATGGACTTCTTAAAAACCAATGCACCTTTCTGGAAAAAAGAAAAAACCTCGGAAGGTGAGCGCTGGGTAGATGCCAGAGTTACCGATAAAAAAGCGGAACAGCGCTGGCATCAATAGCGGTGTTGGTTTTCGCAGCATTAAAATAACTAACGATAAGGTTTTATACCATGAGTTTTGACACACTTGAATTACGTAATGCATTAGGTAGTTTTGCAACAGGTGTCTGTGTGATTACCACCAGCGATGGTTGTGAGCCTATGGGTATGACGGTTAATTCATTTGCTGCGGTTTCATTGGAACCAGCCTTAGTGTTATGGAGTTTACAAAATAACTCTGAGTGTTTTCCGGTTTTTGAAAATGCAAAAAAATATGTAGTGAATGTACTCTCAGTAGAGCAACAAGATTTATCAAATCACTATGCCTCTAAAGGCAAACACTTATTAGCCGCCGAGCATTATCGAGTGGGTAAATCAGGTATGCCGATATTGCGTCAATGCGTTAGCAGTTTTGAATGTAATATTTGGGCGCGTCATCCCAGTGGTGATCATGTGGTTTTATTAGGGGAGGTAACCGATATGGAAACGAATCCTAATAAAGAGCCGCTATTATTCAGCTCTGGTCAATACTGTCGTTTAGCTTGAAAACAAGAGACTGAAAAG
>CALBVI010000300.1 GCA_937969395.1 uncultured Spongiibacteraceae bacterium
TATTAATTATTTATTAGAGGCAAATAATTAAGCCTTTAAGTGTTGACTAAAAAACTTAATCGTTCTTGACCAAGCGAGCTCAGCAGCTTTTTCATCATAGCGCGCTGTTGAATCATTATGGAAGCCGTGATTTGCTTTTGGATAGACAAACGCTTGATAGTTAACGTTGTTAGCTTTCAGTGCAGGTTCATAGTCTACCCATGTCCCAGCTATACGTTTATCGAGCTCACCAAACTGCATCATCATCGGGGCTTTAATATTGGCGATTAATTCTGCTTTAGGTGGGCTGCCATAGAAAGGTACTGATGCATCGATTACATCAGGTATCACTGCTGCGAGCATGTTGCTGATGTAGCCGCCAAAGCAAAAGCCGACAACACCAAGCTTTCCGTTACCGCCTTCATGGGCTTTTAGAAATTTTGCAGCGGCAATAAAATCCTGCTCGATTTTAGCGCGATCTAATGATCCCTGTAATTTTCTACCTTCATCATCATTACCGGGGTAGCCGCCAAGGGGGTGAATAGCGTCAGGGGCAAAGGCAATAAAACCTGCTTTGGCAACACGTCTGGCTACGTCTTTTACATAGGGGTTAAGTCCGCGGTTTTCGTGCACAACAAGTACTGTTGGCGTTTTACCTGTAACGTTTGCTGGCGTGACTAAATAGCCCCGGCCAGTGCCGTGACCATCAGGTGAATCAAACTCTGCATAGCTGGCTTTGATATCTGGGTCAGTAAATTTTACCTGTTCTGCTAATGCGTAATTAGGGAGTAGGGCGCTAGAAACAGTGCCGATAGTTAAGCCGGCAACAGCAAGTGTGCTTAGTCTTGACAGAAAAGTTCTGCGGTCAATATCACCATGCGCGTATTCGTCATACCAATCAAAGGCTTCTTGTGGGATCTGATGTTGTAAATGATTGTCCATAATGTGGTCCTAATTATTAGTTTGATTGAGCAGCTAGTTAATATCATGCTTATCGGTTCTTGAAAAGCTTTGTATTAAAATTAAACAAAAATGTAATGCTTTTTAGTGAGGGTATATAATTTTAGATTTTTGAATATTAAATATTGTGAAATATAGTTAGTGTTCTTAGTATTTGTATCGATAGCTATGACTTGAGTTAGGTGATGTTATGAATTTAGAAATAATGGGTTTAGTCAGCGAATTTATCGCAACAGCTTGCGTTGTCGCTTCGCTGGTGTATTTATCGGTTCAAATTAGGGGTAATGAATCGGCAACTAGGGCAGCAACAACGCAGCAGTTACTTTCTAAATCAACGGATATGTTGTTGTCTCATTCCAGTGATGATCCCTATGTAAAAATGCAGGCGGGGATTGCCTTGTCTGAAACAGAGCAGATCCGTTTAGATGTCTTGTTTTTTGGTCTGTTTTCTCACTTTAATGATGCCCATTATCAACATTCATCAGGAAAGCTTGATAAATCTATTTGGCAAATGTACGACGCTAGAACACGGAGAAATGTTTGTCATATGCCAACTTTTGATGATTGGTGGAATAAATATAAAGAGAACTTTACCGATTGTTTTCAAGAATATATCGAAGGTTTGAAACGAGAATGTTTAACATAATAGATTAAATTAGTGCGCCATTTTATATGGCGCACAGTGCTATAAGGTGACAGTGGCTACTGTATTTATTAAAGGCCCAGTTGCCATGTCGATAGTTTGTTGTCAGCTGTATCACATTGTGTGACATGCAGCGTACGCCAAACATGGCTTGGGCCTGATGCTGCTGTTGAATCCGCCCCTGCGCTAAGACAGAACTCTGTGTTGTTTAATTGAATTTTACCTGAAGCATTGATGCTTAAACTCTGCAGAACATTGTCGGCACAAGGTCTGGCAAGTACCGCTGATCCTGCGAGTGTAGTTTGGCTTGAACCTGCTATTTGTACACAGCGATCATAGCCAGCAATTTTTAGTCGATCGCCCTCAAAATAAAACATTTGATCAGTCGCTACGCCGGTACTTTTACAGGTGTGTGTTTGCAGCGGATCGTCGATCTGTAAGCTTTTGCCCCAGCCCATGAGATCAAAGCAATAAAATTCTGGCTCATCGAGTGCTGCTACTAAGCGAATAAAGCCTCCCTGTGATATTGATTCCTGTGTTTGAGCAAAACTGAGATGATTCATTGTGCAAAACAAAACAAGACTAAAAACAATGTTCGTTAATAATGATTTAGGCATAGTGATTTTCTCTTAAGTTGTTTCGGTGAAATCAGATCTAATTAGCGAGACTGACAATCATAAATCCCAATGTCGAGCTCTGTTGATGATAATAATAGTTGACCAGTAATAGCTTCCGGAAAATATTGAGGGTCTCTAGCTTGCCAGCGATAACGCAATCGTCCGGACTCGGCATCTAGACTAAATTCCTCTCGCATTGTTAAGTCAGAACTGTGTAATACGCCTGAGTTTTTGAGTTGAGTAATAAAGACTCCCGCTGAAAATTGGGATGTTTCTACAACTAAAGTGCCCCTGTCGGTAATGTAGCCGACACTTGCCCCCATAATGCTATCTGCTGTGCTTGTAGTGATTTTATTGCTGCTAGCTTTCGGGTCAATTAATTTTATCCTACGAGTTGTGTCCATAAATTCATGCTGAATAATAACGTATTCGCTTTCGTGCCTAATCTCCGTGGGGGATCCGGGTGTTATCCATGCTCGCATCGGATTTACTGGGCTGCATAGATTTGTTGGGTCATCACGTGCGGCTTCATATTGTAAGTTTAATTTTTCCCCCGCTTCATTAATATTGTTAAGCGTTGCTACATCCATTGGTGCGCCATTAAAACTATCTCGTATCCATTTGCCAAAAACACTTTGTCTTTTTGTTGTTTTAATTTGAGTATTTACTTTGATGTTGGCTCGCCCTGCGGCAGAGCGGAAAACAAATGACTCTCCAGTTGAAGTGTGTAGCGTACCTACCTCGCAGTAATTGGTTTTGCGGCGTGCGGCACTGCCTTCAACAATAACGGTTTTTCCAAGACCGAGTGATTCTTTGGTAATACCTTTACGGTTTAATAATGATTTCGCCTGCGTCTCACAATGCCAAATTACATCGTTACCGGCATCGTTTTTTGTATGAATGGTGATTTCAGAGTGAGGATTACGAAGCTCTACATTTTGTAATACACCTTCAATGCTAACAGGCTTGTTGATGTCATAGTGGACGGCAAAACCGTGATGAGCATGGGATGTTGGTATGGCGGTCACGGCTGTGATTACGGTGCTTGTCAGCAATAGTAATCTTGTCGTTTTTTTTGGAAATAAATTATTATTTTTCGGCAT
>CALBVI010000301.1 GCA_937969395.1 uncultured Spongiibacteraceae bacterium
ACGGTCAAGGGATCGATAGGTCGATAGAACTTGCCATAGAGTGGTTTTCAAAGGCCGCCGACAAAAATTATTCCAATTCTCATAATATGCTTGCTTGGATATATGCCACATCAGCTAAGGATGAAATAAGAAATGGCGAGAAGGCACTCCAGCATGGACTTATAGCGGTGGAGAACGAAGAGACGGCGACTACAGTTGATACTCTTGCAGCTGCATACGCTGAACTTGGAGAGTTTCCTCAAGCCATTAAACAACAAGCTAAAGCAATTGAACTAATGGCAAACGATGAGCCTGACAAAGAAGGCTTTATTGAACGATTAAAACGTTATGAAGCATCAACATCATATAGAGAACCACTCAGCTAACTGACTTTAGTCGCGAGGCCTAGGGTAGCAATAGGTCATTAGCAGACGGCTGCCCTATCGCGTATAATCGCCATCGCCTTAACAAAACTGATTTAACTCTATGACTAACTTTCAACCAAGCCGCAAAGTCGGATTCTTGTCACTCGGCTGGCCCAAGTTGTCAAAGCCAACCCAATACCAAAAATAACTAAACCCAATCCCACAACACAAAGTCGCAGGCAGCATTTTCACTCAAATAATGTCAGCCGCCCGATCAATAGCGAACGTAAAAAAGCCCCGGGGTTAATCGAGTCTTTCGCTGATTCAGTACCAAGAGCCGACCTTTGGTAGTAGGTATGTTGGATGAAAGCGATGTATGGACTCCACCACCCTACCTAAGTAGGCTGGTGTCGACGAAAACATAGGAGTCCATACAATGAAAAATTCTAACGTAATTGGTATTGATTTGGCAAAAGATGTTATCCAGATTTGCAAAGTAGACAAAAGTGGAGAGCTCGTATTAAACAAAGCGGTTAGTCCGAAGAAGTTAAAAGAAGTGTTAGTTAAATCAATCCCGTCAATCGTTGCGATGGAAGGCTGTGGAAGTTGTCACTACTGGGGAAGGCTGGCTGAACAATATGGGCACGAAGTAAGAGTTATTAACCCAAAGAGAGTGAAAGGGTTTTTACAGGGGCAAAAAACAGATGCCAATGATGCGATAGCAATAGCCATTGCGGCTGTACAGTTTGGCGTAAAATTCAGCGCGGTTAAGAAAGAAGAGCAGCAGACATTACAAACACTGGAAACAAGCCGCAAGTTTTTAGAAAAAGAGCGCATGGCATTAAGTAATCATATACGCGCTTACCTTTACGAGTATGGAATAACCGCAAACAGAGGTCGTAAAAGTTTACGACAAACCATAGTGATTGTTCTCGATGCTGCTGATGCGCGCTTACCCTTGTGCCTAAAAACCACACTGAGGTTGCTATGGGAACGGTATACGCTGACGGAAACACAGTTAAAAGAAGCTGAAAAAAACAAGGCCGCATTGGTTAAGCAGATAGAGCCTTGTAAACGACTGCTGGATCTTGAGGGAGTTGGGCACGTCTGTGCTTCTATGCTGTATGCAAGTTTGGGGGATGGCATGGGATTTAAGAATGGTCGAGCCGCTTCAGTGTATGTTGGGCTAACGCCGAAACAACACAGCTCTGGCGGAAAAACCTACATGATGGGAATTGATAAACGAGGTGGTAACAAAGAGCTAAGAGCCGCCCTCTATCAAGGTGCATTGTCTGTTATTAGTCGGTTGCCAGTAGAGCCTCGAACCGCAAAACAAGCTTGGTTACTGGAATTGGTTAAACGAGCAGGAATTAAGCGAGCTTGTATAGCCCTGGCCAATAAAACAGTGAGAACCGCTTGGGCATTGTTAGCCACAGGAAAAAACTATCAGCCTGCTACACTTTTACCAGTGGCCACAGCCTAGTAATCATTAAAACAGTTCATGAAAGAGTTCTACGACGATAACGGAGCATAAAAGGTAAGACCAACCTGCCAAGAACCTGTAATGTCCGAAAGCCCGATGAGGCTATCAAAGCGAAAAGTATGGTGGGTGCGCAAACATCAAAGGCTAGAGGTTAGCTTCCTCAACAAGAAGCCGTATATACGCAAGCAGTTTACTTTTATTCGAAATTAACGTTGTAAAATAGGTGGAGTCCATATACGGACATTAAAGTTGAAGTAATGAGCAGTTTGTGGCGAATGCTCGCCTAAACTATTTGGCGCGAAAACACCGTTGGCTGAATTGTTATACGCAGCTCTATGACTCATTGAATACTCACTCTACAGTGAAGCAAAAGCACCCAAAGGTAAAACCACCTGCGCTCTTTGCTCTCGGTTATGCCGTTGCACTTTATATGCACACGCGCAGATTATTGATGCGATTTAATTGGGTTGATGGGCTTGCCTTTTTTAAGGTAAATCATTGACTACGAATTGATTGAAGATTCAATACGAAAACTGCTTGATGAATTCTGTTTAACTGGACGGTCAAACAGAATCATTTACAGGGGTTTGAGTTTAAATTATCACCTAAGGTAGGGGCTCTAACGGTACGTTTTTCCGCAAGCCCGCTCGCCATGTCACGCCATCATCAGATACCCAAACATCTTTTTGATAATAGGCAATACCTTCTGACCAATAACCACCATGCAACCAGAGTTGGTTATTAAAAACTGTCATATCAAAGCCGCTACGGCCCCGAAAACCAGCGTCCTCAGTCTCTAGCGACCAAGTCACGCCATCACTTGACGACCAGATATCCGACACTTCTCCAGCACTGTCTTTGCCACTGTAAAGAAAAATTTTGTTGTTAAACTCTTGCACTTCGAAGCCGATACGAACGCCTGTATCACGCGGACGAAAGACCGTGTTGTCCAATACTATTTCTTCCACCCAATCAGCGCCATTGCTAGAGGACCAAATATCTTCATAGCGCGTCAAACCGGAGGACCCGCCCATAATCCAGAGCTTGTCGTTGTGCACAAATAAAGCATGACTGTGGCGCACAGGAAAGGCTGCACTGCCGGTCTCCATTTGCCAATTGACGCCGTCAACACTTGACCAGACATCGTTGAACTCTCCATCACTGGTCTGCGTAGTCCCACCGACTATCCATAGTTTGTTATTCCATTCGACAATGGCGTGATCGGCACGTGGTGCAAAACCGGCATCGTCTGTTTCTTCAGTCCACTGCACACCGTCGCTGGAAGACCACACATCACTGCCTGCATGCACTGGTGTGACGCCGTCGTATTTAATCATACCGCCCACTAACCACAGCTTATTATCAAAGACAAAAGATTCACTTTGAGAGCGATCTGTAAACTGCGCTTCGCTCTCATTGGCCGTCCAAGTCAGGCCATCCTCACTGGACCAAATAAGTGTATCGGGCTCAAAGGTTGAACCCGCAAAAACCCAAAGGCGGCTATTAAAGGCGACTAACTCACCATTTGTTCGCTGAGTCATTTCCTCAGGGCCAAAGCTGTGTCGAAACCATTCGGAGCCGTCGTCACTCGATAAGATGTCGCCATAGGTTGTCGACCCGCGCCCCCCCAGCATCCACAGCTGATCTTTAAATGACAGCAAGCCTGGTTCAGCCCGCTTCCAAAAGTAAAAGCCCTCAGCCAGCGGTACTTGGGTATAGGTTAATCCGTCTTCCGATGACCATATTTCACGGCTGTAACCACTGTTGTTATAGCCACCGGCTACCCATATTTTGTTGTCATGCACGGTCACAGAATACACATTGCGGGCTGGAAAATTAGTGTCCTGTTCCTCCACCCAATCACTACCATTGGTGGATGACCAAATGCGGTCATATAAGCCCCCGCCGCCGATCAGCATTAACTTATTATTAAACACTACCGCTCTGGTGTAGGCCTGCCCTGGAAAGCCGGCATCGGCGGTAGCCTGCACCCAATCGCTACCATTTTCGGTATACCAAACATCACTCAGGTTGGCGAAGTCATCAGCGGTACCGCCGATCACCCACAACTTATTATCAAAGGCGATTAGCGCATGATCGCGCCTTAATCCAAAGGGGGCGCTGGCGGTTTCCTGAACCCAAGTTTCGCCATCGTCAGAGGACCAAACGTCACTTAAGAAAGCACCATTCTGGGCCTGTTGGTCATAGGTATAACCAGCGACCACCCACATTTTGCCCTGAAACTCGGCAACGGCATGGTGACTGCGGACACCAAACTCGGCATTGCCAGTGGCTTGTACCCAGGTATCGCCATCCTGACTAGACCAAACATCCTCTGCGAGGTAGCCATCAAAGCCTTCGCCGCTGCTTTGATTACCCACTTCCTCTGCCGCTTCTGC
>CALBVI010000302.1 GCA_937969395.1 uncultured Spongiibacteraceae bacterium
TGGCTTTTCAGTATAAATTTTATCCACGTGCAGGTAAATAAAGACGTTGATCTATATACACTTTTATATAGGTTCCCCCTACTAGTTAAACGTTATACAGTGGGGAGCGGTAAGAATGACTAATAGATTAAAGTTTCCATCTTAATAAGATGACAACGGTGACAGTTATTTTTATAGTTCTTCCTTTATATAATATTAATATTTATTAAATATTATTAATATACTTAATAAATATTCTGTCACCTTTGTCACTGAAAGCTAAAGTGGAGAGGGTATAGTTATGCCCTCGTAGTAGCGTTCGCTGTTGCTTCTTCCTCCCAAAACACCTAATGCTTCTAGTGCCCCTGATAGCTTGTGTTTTGTTAGGGGTTGATAACCTTTTTGATAACACCATTGTTCATATGCACTGAAAAAAACTTGTTTTGATATACGGTGTTTTCCGCGCTCACATATTTCATCAATAAACTGTTTTAATGGGTTGCATTGTTTTAACCATCGGTCACCTGCTTCTACTGTCGATGCGGGTTGAGTAAAATCATTCCTTTTAAGCACATTACCGAATGCCTCAAGTACCAAGTTTAAAATACCCGACGCCTCACTACCAAGTTTGGTTATAAGGTTTCGATCTTTGCTTTTACCTGTGAAAGTTTCATTAAAGTGAACAATGTAAGTTCGCCGCCTGAGTGCTGATGAATAATCTCTAGTTTGTGGGAGGTGGTTTGTACCAAACCAGCAAGTACAGAACGGTTCAAAATGAAATATTGGTTGATATTTAAATGATGCTTTCATTAACTCATTGCTAGTGATGGACTTTAGCTGGGCGTCATTAAGGATTGCCCCTTTGGGTATTTCTGTAACTATATTTGCTAATTTTCCAAAAAGTTCTGCTCTGTCAAAAGGATTGTCGAGTTCGTCAAGTCCAACGGCCACTGTATTTTCGGGCCCACAAAGAATTTTTATTAATGCGAGTAAAACAGATTTACCATTGCCGCCCTCACCAATCAGTAAAATAAAAGCTTCTAGTTTGCAATTGGATTGAAGCGTATAACCAATAAACTCTAGGATAAGCAGCTTTTTGTCATCTTTATCGCTGTCAGATGCGAATATTTCCTCTAGAAATTGCACAAAACGCGGGGCAGTAGCTTCGGGGTCATATGTTATTGGGATTTGATTGATTAAGTAACTCTCTCTTTTGTGAGCAGTTAGCCGCCATCCAGAACTATCCCATATGAGCTCGCCGTTAAGGCAGTTGATGCCATCAAAGGAATTAGCAAATTCTATGTCTTCGTCGAAGCATTTTGTTTTGGTTAGCTCTAGTATAGATTTAACCTTAGGTTCTTTTAATTCGTCGTCATTCAGAACGTTGTGGATTGAGTTTTTGACAGTAAGGTCATTAGTTTTTTTCCATACGCCGGAATCATTCCAGCGCCAGAACAGATTTTTTGAGTAAACTAAATTGTCGGGGCCAAATGACTCAATGGTTGAGTTTGCTGCGGAGTTGTCTTTTGTAGATTTTTTATTTATTCGTAGGTTTTTTATTGTTGATTTAAATTGCTGAGGTTTAATATCAGCTTTGCCAGCGGCATAAGAAATAAGTTTATCTTCCTCAATTTGATTAATAGAGCTTCGAGCCGCAAGACTGCAAAATGTATGGAAAATAATATCGGGGTCATCTAATGCTTCAAGAATTTTACGAATTGCTTCAGCCGTTATCTCAACGTTTTGTGATTGAATGCTATTTAGCGCTGTATTAATAGTGTACAAACCGTAAGTGATATCACCTCTTTTGCTGCACCATTTGGGACGATTTAGAGCACTTTTGATAAATAATCGATCAATTTGGTTGTTGTCTCTAGTGAAATTGATTAGCAGGTTGCATAGTGCAATGTCAGCTCTTGAGCGATCGTTGTCGTAGGTACTGATGTCGCCATCAAAATAAAGACTATTGAATCTAACTTTCCATTTAGAGTTCATGCACTTGGCAATGATGCTCTCGTCGCTCTCACTGCTGATCCCTTCAGTTAGGTGAAGTTCGCGAGCAGGAGGTTGGATTCGGACGGCTTGTAGCTGGCGATTAGGGTCCAGTTCTTCAATCAACCTTAAAAGCTCGTCATTACGATACTCTGTGCTAGATGAATACTCTTCTAGCTTTGCCCCTGTGACTGTAAAGAAGCGCCCCTTCGGATAAATTTCAATTTCTTTGATGTTAGCCGCAGGGCTTTTTATTCTAAGACCAGCCGCATTGGTTTTGTCGGCCTTAATTATTACGTGAAGACCTTTATGGCTGGGAGACCATTCTGTATAGCTGTTTAGTGAATCGAGATAGGGCAGGACTTCTTTGCAAAGCTTACCGTTTGACGCGCACTGATCCACATCAATACCCCAAAAGAGGTCGTCTTCAGTAAAAACGAAGCCAATTCCGGTATAGAGCCCCTCACTACTTTTGAGTGTAGCCATAGCATCGCCAAACGACGACCATGTTGCAGGGTCGTTGGTTTTTGCGTGTTTGCCATTCCTTTGGTAGGGGATTTTAGTTGATCTGCCAGAGCGATTTTCGAGCTTCCATAGAACCCATTGTTTAAGGATTTTGAGGTCGTCTGGTATGTTAGAGGTGTTAATTACATTGGTTGTTTGTATTTTGTTCAATTTAGTAATCCTTATATGGTGATATATAAGGATTAAACGTTTAATCCGAGGGTGATATTAACAATATTTTTGAAGTTAGCAATTGTTTTTGTCGTAACGTGTTGATTTGTATGGGTTTTCTGTTAACAACTGTTATTGTTAACAGTATTTTTAACAATATTTTTTTTAAGTTATTGATATTAATCTGTTTTTTAAAAGGGGTTGAAAAAGTCTAAACAGTTTTAGAGCTTTGAAAATGTTTCTAAAAACCGGTGAGTTTATTAGCTATGCTTTGTTAATCCTCCAAAGACCCTCTCTAGCGCCTCGGCTTTATGTTGAATGCTGTGGTGAACATAACGTTGCGTTGTTGTGATAGTTCTATGTCCTAATACCTCCTGTATAGCTTTCATGCTCACTCCTGCTGCCGCCATCCAGCTCCCCGTTGTATGGCGCAAGTCGTGGAAACGCAGCTGTTTGATTCCTGCATTATTTTTTGTGCTCTTCCAGTAATGATCAAAATTATAAAATGGTTCGTCTTTTTTTTTGGGGTGCGGAAATAAATAGCCATCACTACTTTCTCTGACGGTCATCAGTTCGTTAATGAGGGTGCTTGTGAGGGGGAGTAAGCGCCGATCGCCGTTTTTCGTGTGGTAGAGATAGGCTGATTGGTTATTGAAATTAATATCTCCCCAGTGAAGACTTAATAGTTCCGAGCGTCGTGCGCCAGTGGAAACTGCCATCAGGATTAATAATTTCATTTGCTTCCATCCACAGTGCTCTGCAGCTTTTAAGAGACTGGTTAATTCTTCTGCGCTTGCAAATCTGTCTAATGCTTTTGGCTCAGGAAGTTGTTTAACTTGGTGGGCGGGGTTTGATGTTAAATCGTACTCCTCGTTAAGGTAACGGAATACTGTGCTTA
>CALBVI010000303.1 GCA_937969395.1 uncultured Spongiibacteraceae bacterium
ACGACTGTCAAGCTGAACACCTGATACGACAATATTAGAAACTTGCTGATCAAATAAATCGACAACGCCCAACAAAACATCTGCTAGGCGCATGGTATTTTTTGAATTAAGAGGAGCTGTCATCACGCTGATTTTCGCCCCTTTGTTTTAGCCACATCATCGCGACTATTAACATGCGTCACAATTTGTGAGGGAGAAATTTTATCCGGTGTAATATCAAGTATTCTCAATGATTCACCGACGACTTTGGAGAACACTGGCGCAGCTGACTCGCCACCGTGATAGCTTTCCAAGTCAGGCTCATCGATCATAACAACGGCTACTAAACGAGGATCTGACGCAGGAGCCATACCTGCAAATATCGCGGTGTAACGATCATCGGCGTAACCGTATTTACCAACCTTATGCACAGTACCTGTTTTGCCCGCAACAGTATAAGAACCAACCTGAGCACCCGTTGCCGTACCACCGCTTAGCGCAACCGTTTTCAACATATCAATAACTTGCTGACTGATTTTCTCGCTAATAACTTGCGCGCCCTCATCCACCTCTTCTTTTCGCAAAAGACTCACTGGATGAAAAACGCCCTTATTAGCAATAACAGAATAAGCTTGAGCCAGCTGTAATGGCGTTACCGTTAAGCCATAGCCAAAAGCAAAGTTAGCACGCTCTATCGGCAACCATTTGGGCCGGTTCGGTAAAAGCCCTGCACTCTCACCGGGAAAGCCGCTACCGGAATCAACCCCTAAACCGAAACGATGAAAAACTGACCAGACTGACTGCTCGTCTAAATCAAGCGCCAACTTACTAATACCAACCTGACTAGACTTAGTTAAGATTTTAGTGACATCTATGACGCCATAATTGACCGGATCAACCAAGGTTTTTTTGCCAACTTTAATATGACCAGGATTTGTATCGATTAATGTACCGGGGTGGTATTGACCTGATTCTAAAGCGGCAATAACGGTTAAAGGTTTTACCGTAGAGCCAGGCTCAAACATATCAGTAACCGCACGATTACGGAGGTTCGCAGGTTTTAAAAAACGACGATTATTAGGATTGAATGATGGCTGGTTTACCATCGCCAAGACTTCACCAGTTTTAATATCCAACAAAACAACAGAACCACTTTTAGCACCAACTTTACCCATTGCCGCCTTCAATTCCCTGTAGGCCAAATACTGCAATCGCATATCGATGCTTAAACTTAAATCACTTCCCGATCTAGCAAGTTCACCCTGCTCAACTTCGCGAAAAATATTGCCATGCAAGTCCTTCAATACCCGCCTACTGCCAGACTCACCTTCCAACCATTGGTTATAAGCGAGCTCCATGCCCTCTTGCCCCTGATCATCAATGTTAGTAAACCCCACAAGATGGGAGGCAACTTCGGCAGCTGGGTAATAGCGCTTATACTCTTGCTGCTTACCAACCCCGGTAATTTTCAGCGCGGTTATTTTTTCAGCCTCTACCGGCGACATATGACGGCGCAAATACAGAAAGCCTCGCTGCTGATTTGCTAATATTTTTTTCTCGACCTCACTAACAGGCATATCCAAAGCTGCGGCCAGTTCAGCCCAACGAGACTTTTCATTAATTAATTGCTTAGGATTAATCCAGATAGAAGATACAGGAGTACTTACCGCTAGGGGTTCACCGTTACGATCAGATATAACGCCGCGATATGCTGGTATATGCTCTGTACGCAATGTCCGAGCATCACCCTGCCCTTGAAGAAATTCATGGCCGCGGTCAGTGTCCAAAACTTGCAGCACCAACAAGCGGCCAACCAACATACACACTAAAGCAGCTAACAAAGCAATCGTTAGATAAAAACGCCAAGCGGCAACGTTTTCTACCCGTTGCGCTTTATTGTTTTTGGTCTTAGTACTCATTGCTGGACCACTATTATTGCCGACGACTCCGGCACTACCATCTGTAATTTTTCTGTTGCTGCTTGTTCTACACGAGCATGCGAAGCCCAAGTACTCTGCTCTAACAGTAACCGACCCCACTCTTCGTCCAATGCTATAGACTCTCGATTTAGTTGCTGCACTTCACTAAACAACTGCCGACTCTCATACGAGCTATAAATAACCCCCAAAGCTGACAAAACTAACATCACAACAAGCAGCAAACACACTATCGATGAATTAACGGGGCTAACGTCCAATGTCTTCTCTATTAATACGGTACTTTTATCTGCTCTAAGTCCAATCATTTCGGGCACTCTTAAGTTTTTATTCTCTGGCCTACAAACAATCTACATCAATCAAACAAACAAATATTTTCGACTACAATTTCAACAAAACTAAACAAGCTAAAACCCTATCACCACAGAGCTTAAGCAATTTTCTCAGCAACGCGCATAACAGCGCTGCGGGAACGGACATTTTTATCAACCTCAGCACTGCTTGCCTTTACCGCCTTACTAATATCTTTTAAGCGACGGTTCAACTGATCAACGGTTACCGGCACCCCCATCGGGAACTGATCTCCGCGCACATGCTTTTTAATAAAACGCTTCACAATCCGGTCTTCTAATGAGTGGAAACTAATCACAACTAAGCGACCGCCCACTTCTAGAACATCTAAAATACGATCAAGAAAATCATTTAAATCGCCGAGCTCATTATTAATAAATATCCGAATTGCCTGAAACGACTTCGTTGCCGGATGTTTACCTTTTTCCCATGCTGGGTGCGCTTCTTTCAACAACTCTGCTAAATGCAAGGTTGTGTTAATAGGCTTTTCTTCTCGCTCACTAACTACGGCATTCGCTAACCGCTTCGCATAGCGCTCTTCGCCGTAATCTTTTAGCACTCGAGCTATTTCACTCTCCGAAGCTACCGCCAACCATTCTGCAGCACTCTGTCCAACGCCGGGGTTCATTCTCATATCAAGTAAACCGTCACGCATAAAACTAAAACCACGCTCAGCCTGATCTAACTGCGGAGAAGAAACCCCTAAATCTAACAACACACCATTAAGCTTTCGACCACCATCACAGTGCAGCTTTACATAACTATCAACGTCAGCAAACGAGCCCTGTACAATCGAAAACCGCTCATCCTCTTGCTCTAACTGCTTACCTTCAACAATAGCTTGAGGGTCTTTATCCACCCCCAGCAAACGTCCGTTTTTATCCAGCTGAGTTAAAATTTTCCGGCTATGGCCGCCGCGCCCAAAAGTGCCATCGACATAACATCCTTCAGCATCTGTAATGAGTGCAGCTACCGCTTCATCTAATAAAACCGTTTCATGATCAGTCATTATTAAAGCGACAACGCTAAAACTTCTGGCAGAAGTTCTTCATCTTCG
>CALBVI010000304.1 GCA_937969395.1 uncultured Spongiibacteraceae bacterium
ATTGGGTTAACCTCTAAAAAGATCTCAGACATATTATTACCCATTGTTGTTATGAGTAAATTATCGGATAGCATTGATTTCGAGACTATAGCAAAGTCTATAGTGTCTCACATATCGCGACGGTGCCATCGTCTGTAAAAATGCTTCGTGACATAATTCATTTCAGTTTTGTAAATCCTTTAAATCTTCAATGGATTAAATAGCTATGTCTGCAATTACAGATCCTTCCACAGGTCTTAACTTTATTGAATTAAGCCACCCTTGGGAGCACAACCAGCCTGTACAGCCTGGTTTTGATGAGCCCATTATGTATCGGCGAGTGAATCACGCAACACATGGCGTGATGAGTCAGTATTTTAAAACCGTATTACATATGTCCACGCATATTAATGCGCCTCTTCACCTTGTATCCGGCGCCGAGGGTGTTGGACAAGTGGATATTGCCAACTTTTTTGGTAGTGCTGTTGTGCTATCAATCCCCAAAAAGAAGTGGCAGATAATCACGGCTGAAGATCTTGAGGCGCAGAGTGCAGGCATTGGCGAAGGCGATATTGTCTTGATCAATACCGGCTGGCATCAGCGTTACAATGAGAGTCAGGAATACTTTGGTCATGCTCCGGGTATGGATTTAAGTGCCGCGCAATGGCTGGTTGATCGCAAAGTGAAATTAGTGGGTGTCGATACCCCTCAAATTGACCATCCTATGGCGACCTCTCTTGTACCCCACCGCAACGGTCCAACCATGAAGCGTTTGGCATCTGAATACAAAGCGGAGACCGGTAGTGAGGCTCTGGAAGATTTCCCCGATTGGATTCCCGCGCATAAGTTGTTGCTGAGTTCTGGTATCCCGACCATTGAGAACGTGGGTGGTGATATCAATGAAGTTTCTGGCAAGCGCGTTACCGTCCACGCTATGCCTTGGAAGTGGCCTGAGGGTGATGCCAGTGTGATTCGCCTAATGGCAATTACTGATCCATCTGGCGATTATCGTGTCGAGTCCGGGAAATAAAGAGAGATATAAACATGACTACATCAACTACAGGTTTAGAGTTTTACGATCTCAGCATTCGCTGGGGACACGGTATGCCTCAGTGGCCTTCAAGCCCTAAGGGTATTCAGATTACTACTCAAATGTTCCACGCCATGCACGGTTGTCAGGTTCTGGAATGGGAAGGTATTCAGCATCGAGGCACCCATATGGATGCGCCGATTCATGTGCTGGAAAACACACCGCACTTAGACGATTTTGAACCTTGGAGGTTTTTTGGTACGGGCGTTGTGGTATCTATTCCTAAAGGTAAGTGGGGCATCGTTTCAGCAGAAGATTTGGAAAATGCTGAGCCTAAAATTCAGGAAGGTGACATTGTCATTATCAACACGGGCAGTCACAAAAACCTCGGTGATAATGACGATTACTATCAATACTCACCGGGGCTCTACAAAGAAGGCTCTGAATGGTTGGTAGAAAAGAAAGTCAAATTGGTAGGTATTGATGTGCAGGCGTTGGATCACCCTCTCGGTACTAAACTTGTCGATCATGGTCCTGGCCCGACCCACCATCACTTATTTAAAGAATATAAAGACGAAACCGGCCGCGATGTGATGGATGACTTTCCTCATTGGGAGATTTCGCACAAGAACTTGCTGACGGCAGGTATTCCAGGTATTGAAAATATCGGCGGTGACGTCGATAAAATTACCGGCAAGCGCTGTACTTTTATGTGCTATCCATGGCGCTGGCCTGGCGGCGACGGTTGTGGTGTGCGTGTGGTTGCCATTGTTGATCCCGAGCAAAACTTCCGCATTGAGAAAGGAGAGTCTTATGCAAGTGACGCGTCTTAATAAGGCTAAGTCCTATGAAGCTGCTAAACACTACAAAATGGAGGCGCTACGTCTTCAGGGATTAGATGCAACGGATTTAGACAGTTTCTCTTGCGGCTTGTCGTATTTTTTACCCGGTGGTGGCGCGGATCGTTCTTGCTCTAAGAATGAAAAAGTTTATATCGTTGTTGAAGGTGAGGTCACGATTATTACTGACGATGGTGAAGAAACTTTAGGCAAACTCGACTCCTGTGTTATCGGCGTTAATGAATACCGTTCTGTGGAGAATCGAACGAATTCGGTTTGCACGATGTTGGTTATTATTTCTAAAGCGATCGATTAGGCGCTTCATATTAACCGTGAATTAATAGTACGTTAAACGTTAAGAGCATATGTCTATGATCAGCGAACCTCTAAAAAATCCGCTTTCTCTATTTGATGTCAGTGGTAAATCAGCACTCATTACCGGTGCATCCGGTGCTTTAAGTCGAGCGGTAGCGATTTCACTGGCATCGTTGGGTGCTAAGTTAACACTGGCTGCCGGTACACAGGATGAACTGGAGCAAGTCGCCGCTGAATGTCGAACTGTTGGTGCGGCTGCCGGTGCTGAAGTGCAGATTATTAATTGTCGCCCCAATTCGCTAGAAGATGCTGAAGCCATGGTGAATTTGGCGGTTGAATCTTACGGTGACCTTGAATTGATGTTTATTGGTTCGGGTTATAACAAGGCCGGCTTTATTCATGAGCAAAGCTTAGAGGATTGGCAGTCAGTTATGGACGCGAATGTCCGTGGTAATTGGTTAATGGCAAAAGCTTACGGTACTTACCGTATCAATAACAAAAAGAAAGGTGGCAAGGTGGTGATGGTCTCGTCGGTGCGGGGTCGTCATGGCAATATCTCTGGTTATACCGGTTACTGTTCATCAAAAGGCGCGACCGTTATGTTGACGCGGGTGCTTGCGACGGAATGGGGCCAGCATCAGATTAATGTTAATTCTATTGCGCCTACGGTGTTTCGCTCAAAGTTAACCGCATGGATGTATGACGAAGACAATGAATTGGGCCAAGCCACCAAAGCTCGTTCTTTATCGCGCTTACCGTTGGGTCGCCTTGGTGAGCCAGAAGATTTTGTCGGCATAGCGCTTTATTTATTGTCGCCAGCTTCAGATTTTTGTACGGGGCAAATCATGTATGTTGATGGCGGCTTTAGCGCTGGCTAGATTTATTGTTGAATAGGTTTGCTGTATGAGTGAGTCATTAGAAAAGATTTCAATTGTTGGTGCTGGCCTAATGGGCCATGCCATTAGTCAGATATTTCTCGCCAGTGGTCATGAGGTTGCTTTGCATGATCCAAATGAGGATGTGTTGGCTGAAGCACCACAAAAAATTGCTGATATTTTTACACTGCTTGAGCAGGATTCAGCCAATTTGGCTAATTTAAGTTTACATACAAATTTACCTGAGGCTGTTGTCGATGCGGATTGGGTAATTGAGGCGGGGCCAGAAAAACTGCCGGTTAAGCGCCTTATCTTTGAGTGGCTACTTGAGTCGACGAAGCCCACTGCGATTCTTGCTACTAATACCTCGGCTATACCGTTGAAAGCTATTTGTGCAGGTTTGACTGATCCTAGTCGAATCATCGGCACGCACTTTTGGAATCCTCCGCACCTAGTCCGATTGGTTGAAGTCATTCAATCAGAATTTAGTGCTGTGGCTGCGGTTGAGAAAACAATCAAATTACTTGAAACCATTGGCATGAAGCCTGTGCATGTGAAACGAGATGTGCCTGGGTGTATTGGTAATCGCCTGCAACATGCGATGAAACGAGAAGCGATTGCATTAGTGGCAGAGGGTGTTTGTGATGCCGAGACAGTTGATACTGTGGTTAAGCATGGTTTCGGTTCTCGCTTAGCGGTATTGGGTCCGTTGGAGCAGTCTGATTTGGTGGGCTTGAACTTAACGTTGGATATTTATAAAACACTGTTTCCCACGCTGGATAATACCGCGGAGCCTCCATCGTTGTTGGTCGACAAAGTGGCTAATGGTGATTTGGGTATGAAAACCGGTAAAGGCTTCAGAGAGTGGACTCCCGAATCTGCTCAAGCGGTACGTGATAACTTGCGCGACTTCCTTGTTGCTCAAGCAAAGCTGCGCAAAGCTTAGTTTTTTGCTTAATTATTGGTCAGCAACTGATTGGGTCTAGTTGCTGGTAGATTATTGTTCCTCTCCTCAGTACTTTCGTTTACTTCATTTCTCTTGGTAGTTGTTCGCTGTTGGTCAGATGATAATTTTGGCTAGAATTAACCGTTAATTTGATGGCAGCCCATAATGCTTTGTGTGACAATCTTTTGCTGCAAAAAATGTGGTGATAGCCTCGATGCGTTGTCGGTATCTTTCATTACATTCTCTATTGTTTAATGATGGTTAATTAGTCTTAAGTTCAAAAGGTAAATATTTGTGAAGGTGTTAGTTGTTGCGCTTGATGGGCAAATTCGTAGCGCTCTTAGCAGTCAGTTTGATAGGCGGCATCGTGATTATGTCTGTGTTGGCCGGGAGTGGTT
>CALBVI010000305.1 GCA_937969395.1 uncultured Spongiibacteraceae bacterium
TAGTCTAAATGGCTATATTGAGCGTGAAGGCTTTGCTAAAAAAGCTAAAATTTCAACCAGTGGTGATGATGCGCGTGAAGGTCTTACGGCAGTCGTTTCAGTTAAAGTACCTGATCCTAAGTTCTCTTCACAGACAAAAGATAAGCTAGTTTCTTCAGAAGTGAAAACAGCTGTTGAACAGGCAATGAATCAAGCCTTTGGCGACTATTTAATAGAGAATCCTAACGAAGCTAAGTTAGTGGTTACTAAGATGCTAGACGCCGCCAGAGCTAGAGAAGCAGCGCGTAAAGCACGAGAAATGACGCGGCGCAAAGGCGCTTTAGACATAGCGGGTTTACCAGGAAAGTTATCAGATTGTCAGGAGAAAGACCCTGCACTTTCTGAGGTTTATTTAGTGGAGGGTGACTCCGCTGGTGGTAGTGCTAAACAAGGTCGTGATCGCCGTACTCAGGCCATTTTACCCTTAAGAGGTAAAATCCTTAATGTAGAAAAAGCCCGCTTCGATAAGATGTTGTCCTCGGTTGAAGTAGGAACGATGGTTACCGCATTAGGTTGTGGTATTGGCAAATCAGAGTTTGATCCCGATAAATTGCGCTATCACAGCATTATTATCATGACGGATGCTGATGTTGATGGTTCTCACATCCGTACCCTACTTCTTACCTTTTTCTTTAGACAGATGCCTGAATTGATTGAGCGCGGTCATGTGTTTATCGCCCAGCCTCCTTTATATAAAATTGCTCGCGGTAAGCAAAGCCAGTATCTAAAAGATGATGAAGGTTTAATTCAGTACTTAACGCAGGGTGCATTAGAAAACGCATCACTTCATGTGAATGCCGATGCACCAGCTATTAGCGGTAAAGGTCTGGAAGAACTTGTTGTTGAGTATCGTGCAGTTATAGCATCTATTGATCGCCTCTCACGTCTATATCCAGATATTTTGATGAGAGAAATGATTTACATTCCTGAGTTGAGTGTGGAGAGTTTGAAAGATCGTGATGCAGTAGAGCAATGGGGTAAAAACCTTAAAGCTCGTTTAGCGGAAAACAATAACGGACAAAGCTATGACATCTTCGTTAAAGAAGATACAGAGCGTCATGATTTCTTACCTGCGGTTAAATCTATAGCTCATGGTGTTGAAACTGAATTTGTTTTTGAGCAAGACTTTTTCAGCTCTAGTAACTACAAAGCGATTACAGCATTAGGCAGTAAGCTTGATGGCTTATTAGAAGAAGGCGCTTATGTTCAACGCGGTGAAAAAATTGAAGACGTTAGTGATTTTGAAGCGGCACTTAATTGGTTAATGGCACAAGCTGAGAAAGGTGTAAGCGTACAGCGTTATAAGGGACTTGGTGAAATGAACCCAGAGCAGCTATGGGAAACAACCATGGATCCCGCCGAGCGTCGTATGTTGCGTGTAACCATAGAAGACGCAATTACAGCTGATCAAATCTTTACCACGTTGATGGGTGATCAAGTTGAACCACGTCGTGAATTTATCGAAGAAAATGCGTTAAAAGTAGCTAACTTAGACGTGTAACTTGTTTTAAATATCACAGCAATAAAAAAGCAGCTAGATGTTTCATCAGCTGCTTTTTTATTGTCTTATGTTTTTAAACGTTTAATTCTTTATCGAATCAGCGGATTAGTTGCCATTGTTGCTACTTCGTTTTCTATCCACTCCTTCGCTTGCTCGGTAATTTCTAAGCTAGTAAATTCAGTTGAGGAGATTGGCTTGCCGATTGAAACAGTGATGGTTCCGGGAAATTTTTCGTAGCGCCCAGCGGGCCAAAATTCACCGGCGTTAAGTGCAATAGGAACAACAGGTACGCCAGCTGCCATTGCGATATTTGCGCCTCCCCTTGCATATTTACCACTTGTTCCCGGTTTCATTCTACTGCCTTCGGGGAAGATTAAAACAGAGATGTTATCTTCGAGCTTGGCTTTACCTAATTCAAGGGTTTGTCTTAAGGCTTGTTTGGGACTGCCGCGATCGATGGCGATAGGGTCCATTAATTTTAAGCCCCAGCCGAAAAATGGAATTTTTAATAATTCTCGTTTTAGCACAATGCAAACAGGTGCTAAATAATATTGTAAAAAGTAGGTCTCCCACTGGCTTTGATGTTTGGACAGTGCGACATAGGGGCCGTTGGGTAAATTTTCTTTACCGACAACTTCAAACTTCACCTTAAAGATTAACTTAACCCAGTAAACGATAAAGCGATTCCATAGCAGCATATAAGTGCTACGAATTTTATAGCCGGTAAATAAGGATAAAACGACACCGCTAAGACTCATTACAATAATCGATAGAATATAACCGAAGTAAAATAATGAAAGGCGTATGGCGAGTATCAATGGTTTCATATTACATCTGATCAATAATATAAGTTGCGGCATCGGTAAGATGGTCGAATACAACTATGTTAGACAAACCTGGATAAGTATTGGTTTTTAGTTGGGAGAGAGTTTTCTCTCCTTTACCTGTTTTTACTAATAGCGGGATACATTTTTTTTCAAGTCCCGCCTGCAAGTCTCTTAACGAATCACCAATAATAAAAGCATCTTTAGCACTAACACTTAACTTTAGTTCGATGGCATCAATTAACCCAGGCTTTGGCTTACGACAGTTACAAGCATCATCAGGGTGATGAGGGCAATAAAATACGCCCGCTATTTCTCCTCCAGCAGCTGACACTAATTGCTGCATTTTTTCATGCATTGCATCAAGTACATCAACACTGAAAAAGTTACGCCCTAAACCAGATTGATTCGTAGCTACCACAATAGTGAACCCGGCCTTTGATAAGCGGGCAATGGCATCAATACTGCCATCGATAGGTATCCACTCATCAACGGTTTTAATATAGTTATCAGAATCTTCATTGATAACACCATCGCGGTCGAGAATAACGAGTTTCACCGGTATACCTATTTTTCAGGAGCTAAATAAGATATGTCTGCGACTATACTAAATAGTTCTCGAAGTTTAAGTAGAATCGAGATTCGATTATTTTTTAAATCCACGTCGTCAGAAATTACCATTACATCATTAAAAAACTGCGTAACATAAAAATCTAATTCTGAAAGAGAGCTTAAATAAGCCTCATACTCACCATCAAAAATAAGATAAGCTTCATATTTCGATTGAATTTTTCTATATAACTCAATTTCAGCTTTTTCTTGAAGAAGATCTTCTCGGACATCAAGAGAGTCAGAATGTTGATTTTTTTGTAAAATGTTGACCGTTCTTTTTACAGATGAAGCTAATGACACGCATTGAGGTGTTTTACTAAAGTCCTGAACGACGCGACAAAGTTCATACCTTGTTAATGGGCAAAAGTGTGTACCAATTGTAGAGTGTATAACCGCACGGTAACAATTTATATCAATGCCTTGGTCGACGAACATATGCAGTAGTCGCTCGCTAATAAAGTTATTAACCTTATCTGCTAGATCATCCTCGATTACTAAATTATGTGTTCTAGCATTTTCAATACAGAAGTGAATTAATGTATTGACGTCAATCGCTTCAGAATTAACCTTTATCAATTCTTTTTCAATTAATATTCTTAATATCCCTAATGTTGCACGAC
>CALBVI010000306.1 GCA_937969395.1 uncultured Spongiibacteraceae bacterium
ACCCTGCTGCAGCTATTGTTTATCGAGAAGCGAGTGAAAGTCGAAGCAGTGCAAGTCGCCGCGAAGCTGAAATAAAAAAATTAACGCGGCAGCAGAAATTAGATTTAGTAAGTAGTTACGCAGATTAATTTTTACTGCTTACTTCTTATCTAAAAGCACAAGTATTTTACCGAGTGGAAACGGGGGTGAATTCGATTTCATAGCGCTCGTTAAGTGACTCGGCATTAAATACACGGGTGTTCTTATATTTTTCAGCAATTAGCTTGATGATCTGTTTTTTCTCTTCAAGGCTGGTGCCTAATCCTAAATAAACGGCTTTTAGTTCTGGAGTAGAGAACTTTTTGTTGCTATACCAAAACTCAGGGCTCTCTGAGTTGAGGTCGCTGTCTTGGCTAAAACAGCGCCATTCACGCTCCACATTGTTTGCCTTGTTTTTACTGAGTAGCTTGTTTGTGAATTCGTCGCTAGTAGGTGCTACTTCTTTACCATAGATGATATTAACCTGTTGTTTGAGGCTAGTAACCTGTGGTGGTGTGTTGCTGTAGGTGATGCGTTGAGGGGACGGTAGCGCCGTGTCTTCACCGCAGCTAAATTTAAGCGCAATACCGTTATGGTTATCGCCGTACCGCTGCCAGGCGCTCATATTAGTTGGTTTATCTGAAAAGCAGCAAATCCGAAGTTGGCTTGCATATTGTTGCCACTGTTGGATATATGCGGTAATCGTTGTTTGTTGTTGCTCGGCTATTTGAGCCAATAATTGTTGTAAAACTTGCCCAGCCTCTTCTTCCGAGCCAAATCGCTCCTCATCACGCCAGCGTGCGATAGCGGCTATCAGGCGATTACTTTTACCTGTCGGGTCATTGGGTCCGAATAGCATACTAATAGCTTCTTTAATCAATGCTTTGAGTAGCAACTCTTTGTTTATGCCAGGGTTGGTGTGATGATCTGGCTCAAAGGGGTCGTTAAATAATGCGGGTGAGCTCCAGCGTAATGATTGGCTGTTGAGGATTTTTAAACCTGTCTCAATATCGCAAAACTTAATGAGTGTTGAAATTTCGTCCGATGACAAAGTGGTATACCTGTTAATATTGATGAATGATGAGTGTTACTTATTATTTATCTATCCTTAATAAGTAGCTTATTTATTAAAATTTTTCAAAGACTTAGCGCTAATTGATGATTAATAAGTGCTTTATATCCAAAAAAGTCATTTTTGAATTAATGTTTTGCTGTTTTTCGGTGGCTAGCCTTTTACCCCGCCCCATTTAATGGCGATAATAGCGCCCTATAATTCGTCCGCCAAAGTGAAGGTTAACTTGTCAAATACCACCGAGCAAAGAGAAAGTAGCCGCAATATTAAAGTGCTGTCTTCGATGTTTACGTTTATACGACCTTATCGTGTTCAGCTGATTGGCGCTTTGCTCGCTCTTATCTTTACCGCAGCGATTACTTTGTCGTTGGGGCAGGGGCTACGCTTGCTTGTTGATCAAGGTTTTGGCGAAGGCGCAGCCGCGGGACTGGATAAAACGTTGATTATTTTTATGGTATTGGCCGTGTTTTTGGCCTTTGGGACGTTTGCTCGGTTTTATCTGGTGTCCTGGATTGGAGAGCGGGTCAGTTCTGATCTGCGCCGCGAAGTTTATAACCATGTTATTGGGCTGCATCCCGGTTTTTTTGAAACTAACCTCAGTGGTGAAATCCAATCGCGTATTACAACGGATACCACCTTAATACAAAATGTCGTCGGTTCATCGCTATCGATGGCGCTACGCAATGTGCTGATCTTTATCGGCGGCATTATTTTGATGTTTTTCACCAATCCCAAATTGACGGGCATTGTACTGTTGAGCGTTCCTTTAATCGTGATGCCGGTGATGCTGTTTGGTCAGCGAGTGCGTAAATTGTCTCGCACTACACAGGATAAAATCGCAGGTTTTGGTGGCTATGTTGGTGAGTCGATTAAAAATATCAAAATTGTTCAGGCATTTAATCATCAGCCGATTGATCGGGCCGCATTTTCGGATCAAGTTGAGTCAGCTTTTGAGGTGGCCCTAAAGCGCATTCGTTTTCGAGCTTGGCTAACGACGGTCGTTATTACCCTCGTATTTGGTGCCGTGGCCTTTATGTTGTGGGTCGGTGGTCATGATGTCATCGAGGGTACAATTAGTGCGGGTGAGCTAGCCGCATTTATTTTTTATGCGATGATAGTGGCGACATCGGTAGGCGTTATCAGTGAAGTCTATGGTGATTTACAGCGTGCCGCTGGTGCCGCGGAGCGTTTATTAGAATTACTTTATGCGGATAACCTGATAGAAGCGCCTACCGTGCCGGATTCATTGCCGCCAGTAATTACTGGCCAGCTTGAGCTTGAAAAAATTAGTTTTTACTACTCTTCACGTCCCGATACCGCAGCGATTGATCAGCTGTCGATGGCCATTGCCGCCGGTAAGAGTGTTGCTTTGGTTGGCAGCTCAGGTGCGGGTAAATCAACCTTGGTAGATTTGATTTTACGTTTTTATGACGTGCAGCAAGGTGCTATTAAATTCGATGGAGTCGATGTTCGTCAGCTTGATCCTAGCGATTTGCGGAAACATATTGCACTTGTTCCACAACAGCCGGTGTTATTTAGCACAACTATCTTAGAAAATATTCGCTATGGCCGCCCCGATGCTACTGATGATGAAGTAAGGGATGCAGCTCAGGCGGCTTACGCCGATGAGTTTATCGATAAGTTACCGGAAGGTTATAGCAGTTTTGTCGGCGAAGCGGGGGTGCGTTTATCTGGCGGCCAACGTCAACGTATTGCGATTGCTCGGGCTATTTTAAATGACCCCAAATTATTATTATTAGATGAAGCCACCAGCGCACTTGATGCTGAAAGTGAATATAAAGTACAGCAAGCACTTGAACGATTGATGCAAGATAGAACCAGTATTGTGATTGCACATAGACTGGCAACGGTAGTAAATGTCGATACTATTGCGGTGCTTGATCACGGTAAGTTAGTTGCGACTGGTAGTCACCAGCAATTACTGAGTAGTTCGCCTCTTTACGCGCGTTGGGCCAATTTACAATTTGGTGAGGCGCCAATTAATGTGGATGAAGAGCCAATAATAAGCAAGTTTGCGAGTGATGAGTCAGCGGATATTGTTGACTAGTATTTAATCATTAAATTTTAATGATAGATAACTTGCTACTACAGATTCTATGTATGTTTATTTTTATAAAAGTTTTTTGAAAAATACTCGACCAACTTAGGGGAATATATTGAAATTTACAGGAAGCCATATACTTTCTATCGGTCAGTTTGAGCGTAATGATATTGAGCGGATTTTCCAAGTGGCTGATCGCATGGCGCCATACGCTCACCGTGAGCGAGTCACTAAAGTATTGGATGGTGCGATTTTAGGCAGTATGTTTTTTGAGCCCAGTACGCGAACTCGAGTCAGTTTTGGTGGCGCGTTTAATTTATTGGGTGGCGAAGTACGTGAAACTATTGGCTTTGCTTCTTCGGCGATTGCCAAGGGTGAATCACTTTATGATACGGCTCGAGTGCTCAGTGGTTATAGTGATGTGATCGCGATGCGTCACCCAGATGTTGGTTCTGTGGCGGAGTTTGCAGAGGCCAGCCGTGTCCCGGTTATTAACGGTGGTGATGGTGCTAACGAACATCCCAGTCAGGCGTTGCTTGATTTATATACGATTAAAAAAGAATTGCTCGATCATAAGCGTACCGATATTGACGGCTTGCGTATTGCGCTTATTGGCGACTTAAAACACGGCCGTACCGTACATTCGTTATGCAAATTGTTAACGCTGTATAACGATGTTGCTGTGACTTTAATCTCGCCACAAGAATTAAAAATGCCCGGCGATATTGTTGAAAAAATGCGTTCTGCAGGAGTCACGGTAACTGAATCAGAGGTTATGGAAGAGG
>CALBVI010000307.1 GCA_937969395.1 uncultured Spongiibacteraceae bacterium
GAGGTCAGGCAGTTATTATTAATAACAATACCGCCGCGCTCACCGATTTCTAAATTAGACTGACGGGCTAGCGCGTCTTGTGGGCGAATACCTGCTGAGAAAACAATGATGTCGGTTTCTAGTTCTTCGCCATCAGCAAAACACATTTTGTGCACGCATTCGCTGCCATCAATAATCTCTTGAGTGTTCTTTTGGGTATGAACGCTTACACCAAGCTCTTCAATCTTGCCGCGTAACATGGCGCCGCCGCCATCATCAACCTGCACCGCCATTAGGCGTGGGGCAAATTCAACGACGTGGGTTTTTAGGCCAAGGTCTTGAATAGCTTTAGCCGCTTCTAGTCCTAAGAGACCGCCGCCGACAACAGTGCCGATTTTTGCTTTTTTAGAGGCTGCAGTAATAATTTCAAGATCTTCAATAGTGCGATAGACAAAACAATTATCGCGATCATGGCCAGGTACCGGTGGAACGAATGGAAATGAGCCCGTCGCCAATATGACTTTGTCGTAACTCAGCGTTAAGCCTTTCTCTGATGTCAGTGTATTGTTGTCGCGATCAATCGATATGACTTTGTCACTGACATGGCAGGTAATATTGTTTTGCTCGTAAAACCCTGCAGATACCATATTGAGATCGTTAGCATCTTGGTTTTCAAACCAAGCGGTTAAATAAACTCGGTTATAAGCAGGAAGTGGTTCTTCACCAAAAACAGTAATTTCAAATTCATTGGCTTTACCACTGTCCACTAACTCTTCAAGAAATTTATGTCCAACAGGACCATTACCAACTACGATTAAACGACTCTTCATAAACTCACCTTTCACGACACTGTCTGACGTTGAATTAGCCTGACGCTGTATTAGCTCTTAATTCATATGGGATTCTTCTAGAACTGATTTAGCAATGTTTGTGCCATTGCGAAGCAGTTAATTTTTTCCTTTGTAATCAGCGTGTTAAAGATTTTTATAGATAGGTTCATAGAATAAAAGAGGCGATTATGGAGCTAAAGAATAAATAGGCACCGTACTGGTGCGGTAACTTTTTCGCGGCGTGATCTGTGGTGGTGCAAAGTACTGGGGCGTGCGCTTTTTTTTGGGGCGATTATTTTTTTAAAGATTATCATTAGGCAATGACTAGGACTTTTAAAATGAATAAGCGTTTGCCGTTGATTGACTGGCGGGGAGTGATTAGGCATTCTGAAAACAGATTAGCAAAAATAGAATAAGCAAAAATAAACGTAACTTGATAGATTTAAGATAATAGGCAGATGTGGAAATGACGGAGTGGCATTTAGGTGGTGAATTAAACTTCACTGTAGGCCAGTGCTCAGAGGCGGGCGTTAAGGCTGATAATGAAGATGCCATTGGTATACGAATCCCCAAGGGTAATTTACTAAGTACTAAAGGCGCGGTTGCGGTTATAGCTGACGGTGTCAGTGCTGCTGAGGCAGGTAAAGAGGCAAGCGAGACTTGTGTTAACAATTTTCTCTCTGATTATTATTCAACCCCTGATACTTGGACGGTAAAAAATTCAGCGGCTAAGGTGCTGGTAGCATTGAATCGTTGGTTATTTGGCCAGGGGCGTCATTTTACCGATGCTAATAAAGGCTTTATCAGTACATTTAGCTGCGTTATTTTCAAATCCCATGCCGCCTATCTTTTTCACGTTGGCGACACGCGTATTTATCGCCTGCGCAATGGTGATTTGGAGCAGCTAACCCGCGATCACTCTACCTTTATTAATAGCGAGCAATCGTATTTATCAAGAGCAATGGGCTTAGATGTCTCTTTAGATGTCGATTGCCGCAGCATAGACGTTGAGCTTAATGATATTTTCTTTCTCAGTACTGATGGTATCCATGACTTTTTAAAGCCCGCTGATCTGCGTAATCATCTTGTCAGTGCTGCCGATAAAAAATCGGATGAAGATTTTGAGCAGTGCTGTAAAAGTATTATTAAGCAGGCATTAGACAATAACAGTAATGATAACGTCAGTTGCCAGATTCTTAGGGTTGATAGCCTGCCACAACAAAATATCAATGATGTTTACCAAAAGCTAACGGAGTTACCGTTCCCGCCCAATCTTGATGTGGGAATGACGCTTGACGGTTTTAAAATCGAGAAGGAATTGCATAGCAGTAATCGCAGCCAAGTTTACTTAGTGACAGATGTTGAATCTAGCGTACGCTATTGTATGAAAACACCATCGGTTAATTACGAAGATGATGCCTCCTACATAGAACGTTTTGCGATGGAGAGCTGGATCGGTGGCCGTATTAATAATGGTCATGTTGTTAAGGTAGTGGAGTTCGATAGAAGAAAAAGTTGCCTCTATTATTTGACCGAATATATCGATGGTATGACCTTAGGGCAATGGATAAAAGAAAACCCAAAGCCACCAATTCAAGAGGTTGTTTTTTTACTAGATCAAATCGCCAAAGGTTTGCGTGCTTTTCATCGCAAAGAAACCTTACATCAAGATATTAAACCCGATAATATTGTTATCGATAAAAATGGCGTGGTAAAAATTATTGATTTTGGCGCTTGTTTGGTGGCAGGTGTGGCTGAAATATCAACGCTGATTGAACGTGATTATATTTTAGGGACGGCAAGTTATTCTGCACCCGAGCATATGCTGTCACATAAATCGAGTTATCAGGCTGATATTTTTTCCTTAGCTGTTATTTGTTTTGAAATGTTGACAGGCGAGCTGCCTTTCTCGGGTAAGTTAGAAAAGTGTAAATCTAAGCAGGATTTTTTAAATACTCAGTATACGCCGTCATATCATTTGAATCCCTTGGTGCCAGTTTGGGTTGATGGCGCGATACGTAAAAGTTTGCGGTTTTTACCGGAGCGTAGGCATTATGAGGTTTCCGAATTTATTCATGAATTGAAAAATCCTAACCATAAATATACCGAAAAAAGGTTTCAGCCAATGATGGAAAAAAATCCATTATTGTTTTGGAAGTGTTTGACAGGTGTTTTAATTCTTTTGCAGGTAGTTAGTCTTTGGTACTTGTTGTAATAGATTGTTTAAAATTATTTGCTTGAAGCGAGTTTAAGGTATTAAAAACGTTTTCATCAGGCAAAAAAATAGAGGCCAAATTTGGCCTCTATTTTTAATCTAGATTTTTAGCTTTGATTAAAGTTCAGCTAAAACTGCTTCGGCTGAGCTTTTTTCGATATCTTTAGTATCAACGCCTAAGTAAGTAACTTCGCCGTTATCAACGATCATTGCATAGCGCTTGCTGCGAACACCTAAGCCGCCAGCAGTAAGATCTAATTCTAGATCTAATGCTTTCGTGTAATCACCGCTACCGTCAGCAGCCATAACAATTTCTTCGGCGTTTTGTGCTTTGCCCCATGCGCCCATAACAAAGGCATCATTAACCGCTAGGCAAACAATTGATTCAACGCCTTTGGCTTTTATTTTGTCTGCATTAACGATAAATCCCGGTAGGTGTGTTACTGAACAGCCAGGTGTGAATGCGCCTGGAACAGCAAACATAACAACTTTTTTACCGTCAAAAATATCGCTAGTATTAACAACTGCTGGACCTTCAGCGCCCATTACTTTGAATGAACCTGATGGTACTTTATCGCCGACTTGAATCGCCATTGTAATTTCCTTGTTTAGAGTAGGGTTTTAGTGTTGTCTGTAAAGACGTATTATCGAAATTAGACGCAATACTAGCAGAAAGAAGAATGCTGAGGTAGATACTGTTAGCCGTTGTTGTAAGCTAGTGATGTATTTTTAAAATTTAGTATTGATCGCATACTAACTATTAACCCTGAAAATTGAGCAAGAGTTTATTTTGTCATCAACGATGTGCCCTTTGTGTAACGTATATGAGTATGGTTCTGATCAAGAATGTATTGATCGGTGCGGCACTAATACTGTTGTCGAATATCACCGCGATCAACGGCGGCTGTATTGGCAGTGTGCAGTTTGCTCATTGGTTTTTGTTGAACCCAGTCAGCGTTTAAATGCTGTAGAAGAAAAAGCTGAATACGATAAACATCAGAACGCTGTTGACGATATGGGATATCGAAAATTTCTTGCGCGCCTATGTGATCCCTTAACTGAAAGATTAGCTGTGGGCGCTAAAGGTCTAGATTTTGGCTGTGGACCGGGGCCAGCGTTATCTGCGATGTTAGCTGAGCAGAGTTTTGAGATGAACAACTACGATATTTTTTATGCGGATGAACAGGCTCTATTGCAATCTCATTACGATTTTATAACGGCGACAGAAGTTGCCGAGCATTTATTTGAGCCGGGAAACGTGATTAATCAGCTGTGGGATATGCTTAATAAAAACGGGGTGCTTGGCTTAATGACTAAATTGGTGATCGATAAAAAGGCTTTTTCGACGTGGCATTATAAAAATGATTTAACCCATGTTTGCTTTTTTTCTGTTGAAACATTTCAATACTTAGCTCAGCAATTAAATGCTGAGCTAAGTATTGTCGGTCAAGATGTTATCCTGTTAAAAAAACGTGAATAACTTTTGCTTACTTATCGTTCAATAGCTACTTCTTTTTGGCTTTAGCTGCGTCAGCAAATAGCTGAGCAAAAGTCCCGTTTTGTGGTTTTTGTTGCTGTCCTTTTTGCTGTCCCTTTTTATGGTCGCCTGACGATTGCTTTCTGTCATTTTGATTTGAATATTTACGCCCTGCAGATCTATTCTCTTTTTGATTGCTGGCATTTTCAGCATGCTCACTGGCTTTGTCGTCTAAGCGCATGCTAAGAGCGATGCGTTTCCGTTGGACATCTACTTCCATAACTTTGACTTTTACGATGTCGCCAGCTTTTACAATAGTGTGTGGGTCTTTAACAAAGGTATTGGACAGGGCG
>CALBVI010000308.1 GCA_937969395.1 uncultured Spongiibacteraceae bacterium
AGCACCTAGCAGTATTAGCCACCACTAAAATGTATTCTTCAGCCATGATTAACTCAAAAAGCACAGCGACCCAAACGCCATGAGACTACTAATTGTTGAAGACGAACCCCATTTAAACGAACAACTAGCAACATCACTCACTGGCAAAGGCTTTGCCGTCGATACCGCGCTCGATGGTGAGGACGGATTATTTCTAGGCAGAGAAAACGATTATGACCTCGCACTCATAGACTTAGGCTTACCAAAAATTTCAGGCATTGAGCTTATCCGTCAATTACGCCAACTCAATAAAACCTATCCTATTTTAATCTTAACCGCGCGAGGTGATTGGCAAGATAAAGTAGAAGGTCTCGATGCGGGAGCCGATGACTACGTTGTTAAACCCTTTCATTTTGAGGAAATCAGCGCACGCATTAATGCACTATTACGTCGTAGCGCTGGTCATGCCAGTCCTAAGCTTCAATTTGGACCACTATTACTCGACACTGTCGCCAAACTCGCCACACTCAACAACGAAGCAATGACGCTGACCCACTACGAATACAGCACCTTAGAATATCTGGCTTACAATGCCGGTAAAGTCATTTCGAAGACGCAGCTCACAGAGCATTTATACGATCAAGACTTTGATCGCGACAGCAATGTTATCGAAGTATTTATCGGCCGGCTCAGAAAAAAAATTGATCCCAGCGGCGAGCTAAAACCCATCACCACTATCCGCGGGCAAGGTTATCGTTTTGATCTCGAGCAAATAACCGACAATTCAGGCGAGCAAGAATAAATGCCTAATTCACTGTTTGGTCGCTTATTGGCTGCTAGCCTGATCTTACTGTGTATCTTTTTTTCCTTTCTGTATTTTGCTATTCAACAAAGTTATCTCGATAGCTTATTGACGGCAAAACAAGATCAACTACAGCTACAAACCTACATACTGGTCTCCACCGCCCATATTGAAGATGACACGATTGCCCTCCCCGATGAGTTGGGAGAACCCCGCTTTGATCTTTATAAATCGGGTCTATACGGCTACGTAAGCGACTCAAATAACACCGTTTTATGGGCTTCTTATTCAGCACACGATATGTCCGTTGATAGCTCACTACTGAGTACTAATAAACTCAACAGCACAGAATCAAGCACTCAGAACCCTGTTGCTGGCGACAGCGTCTTTAGAATGACTGCCGACTATTACATTGCCCACTATTACGTTGAATGGGAACTCATCGACGAGCAACCTCAACTGCTCAGCTTTACCGTACTTGAAGACAGTGCTCCCACCTTAGAGAAAATTGCAGAATTTCAATATGCCATTCTCCGCTGGTTTATTGCTGGCGCACTTTCTTTCGTCGTCGCACTACTGGTTATTTTGCGCTGGGGAACGGCACCATTAAACAAACTCGCGCAGGCTATTAAGGATATAGAGAGCGGCAAACGACAGCACATAGAAGGCGATTTTCCTGTTGAGTTACAAGGTTTAAGTAACAACCTAAATGCACTTATCGATGCCGAGAAACAACAGCGCGAACGCTACCACAACAGCCTTGCCGACCTTGCTCACAGCCTGAAGACGCCATTAGCCGTTATTCAAAACGAGCTGGGCACACAGCGCCAATACAACAACGATGAAAGCAAAGCGCTGATTGCCGCCCAAAGCGCACGAATGAAAGATATTATCGCTCACCAACTACAGCGCGCTGTCGTTATCGCTCCAAGCCACTTGCGAGATAACACCGCTGTTGAAGATTGCGTCAGTAAAATTGCCTCAGCACTCAGCAAAGTTTATCGAGACAAAAACATTGCAATCGAGCAACAGATAAAACCCGCAACAATATTCAAAGGTGATCAGCGCGACTTAATGGAAATACTCGGTAATCTCTGCGACAACGCCTGCAAAGCCTGTACTGGCAACGTGAAAATTTGCGCTTTTAACCAGGAAACTACCGGAACTATTAACAAAGCTATTAGCGAAACTACAGGCAAGCAGACAGAGCGACTATTTATAGAAGTGCATGATGATGGGCCAGGCATTGCCGAAAATCTGCGCGATGACGTGTTAAAACGCGGACAACGACTCGATACCACCCTAAGCGGGCAAGGTATCGGCCTAGATGTAGTAAGAGATATTGTCGAACTCTATGATGGCGAAATGAGCATAGAACAATCACCTTTAGGCGGCGCACTCTTTAAAGTCAGCTTTGCAAACTAAAGCGCCTAAAAAAAAACTAAAAACAATGATAGAATCCCTGACCTGTTGGCACCCAACAAACAAAAACTAAAGTGTCTACTACAATAACCCCTATCCTTCTTATGCATTAAACAGGACGTTATGAAAGTACCAAAACGACTTCAGCCACTTGTTGACGATGGCTTAATTAACGAAGTTATCAGCCGATTAATGAGCGGTAAAGAAGCGGATATTTTTATCGTAAGCTGTGGCGGCAAAATACGTTGCGCCAAAGTGTATAAAGACGCTGTTAAACGTAGCTTTAAGAAAGCAGCACAATATCAGGAAGGCCGAAAAGTCCGCAGTGGTCGCCGCGCCCGAGCCATGGAAAAAAACTCTTCTTATGGCCGCAAGCAACAAGAGGAAATCTGGCAGAATGCCGAAGTCGATGCTCTGTCGCTGTTAGCTCGCGCAGGTGTACGCGTGCCGGAGACCTATGGCTGCGTTGACGGCGTACTATTGATGGAATTAATCACCGATGAAGAAGGCGATGTCGCCCCTCGTCTCGATGATGTTGCAATGACCGAACAACAGGCGTTTGAAGATCACGATGTCATGATGCACTACATTAAACTGATGCTGTGTGCCGGATTAGTCCATGGCGATTTATCAAGGTTTAATGTATTAGTCGATGAGTACGGCCCGGTCATAATTGATCTCCCTCAAGCCGTTAACGCCGCAGCAAACAATAATGCTCAGGCCATGTTTACCCGCGACGTTGAAAACATAACCAGCTATTACGCTGAATTCGCACCATCACTCAGCCAAACACGCTATGCAGAAGAGATGTGGTCGCTATTTGAAGACGGTCAATTAAAACCTGAAACTGCCTTAAGTGGTCTTTTTCAAGACCCCAGCGAGAGTGCCGATGTTGATGCCGTGCTAGAAGAAATCAAAGCAGTCATGCAAGAAGAACAAGAAAGGCAAGAACGCTTAAGTGAGCAGCTTGAAGACTAGCCCTGCAATTTAATGCGCATCAACGAATAAAGTAACGTACAATGCCGCCCAACTCGGCCTGCCTGTATCAACAACAATGCTGCTATATGGAACTGCTGAAGCTATTTAGATACTCAGCCCTCTTAAACGAGTAGAGCCATCTAAAACTAGCGATATCAAAATATTAGCTCATTAACCAGAGACCCATCATGTCAAAACTGTTCTTTAAAGGCCGCCAAGACAAAAGAGAAACCCACGAGAATCACGGCTACCAGCCTAAAGGTACACACAAGCCTGGCTCGCAAAAATACCCGCTCACATTAACTGTAACTTCAGAACAACGAAAAACTGAAATTGAGGCACAATTAAAAGAGCACGAACTCTTCGCCACGATTACCGTTAATAACGATGACGAAGCGCAAGAAGATATATATGAGCTAACGGGGATTTTAAACAAACCCGAAACCATAACGTTTGAAAAAACGCCCAACAGAAACGATCCCTGTTCTTGTGGTAGCGGCAAAAAATTTAAAAAATGCTGCGGTTAAAACCTATTATGCGTTTAATAACTTTAAAAAGTTCTTAGACGCGACAACTCTATTCTCATTGACATAGGCTTCATGGTTTTCTTC
>CALBVI010000309.1 GCA_937969395.1 uncultured Spongiibacteraceae bacterium
ACAATACCAACGCCATCAACAGCAGACAGCGTGTCTAAAATTAATTCTGAATATGGTTCTAGCTGCAAGGTAGTGCCATCTGCAAACAGCAAGTTAACATTACCATCTTGCGTTATTATCCGCGCACCAATAGGAAGTTTATCGCCAGCGGAAATCTTCTCCGGATTGACATCGGGGCTAAGCTTGACAGTAACATCGCCGGCAACAAAGCTGACCTCCACAGGCGTCGGTGCTATTTTTAGCCAGTCAACAGGAAAACTAATAACAAAACCCGGCGGCAATTGACGCGGGTAAGCGACATTATTGACTTTATCCAACTTATACCAACAACCATCCTCTTTGGTATAACGCTCGCATAAGTCCCATAGCGTATCCCCAGGGCGCACAGTATAAAGCCAGTCAGCTGCAAAACTGTTGCCACAAGGCAGTGCTATAAAAGCTATCAATAATAGTTTTAAAATGCTTTTTTTCATTCTTTGGTATTTACACGCCAATGACTAGACTACCGAATTATTTATTGCTTCTAAGCGGTAACCATGTTGATAGATTGTTTTAATGCAATAACCCATATCTGGATTAATATTAAGCGTACGTCTCAATCTGCTCATGTGAACATCAACAGTTCGCGTATTAAGACTTGAATCCACACCCCACACTTTTTTTAACAAATACTCTCTAGATAAAATTTTACCAATATTACTCAATAAAAACACCGCCAAATCATAATCTTTCTGAGTTACTTTAACGGGCTTATTGTCAACCAATATTGTTTTATCGTGAGTATCAATGGTTATAGGACCAACGGTGATAATATCATCTGGAGAAACAATACCAGCTCGCCGCCTCATTGCCTCAAGCCTCGCCATCAACTCCATCTTACGCAAGGGTTTGACAAGATAATCATCAGCACCGGTATTTAGCGCAGTTACGATGTCTTGTTCAGTATCCCGCTGAGTTGTAAACAGCACAGGCAAGTTGTTTTTATGGTTGTTACGCAACAATGTCAGCACATCGATACCGGTTTGATCCGGTAACTCCCAGTCGAGTATAACCATATCAAAGGTTTCACGATTACAAACAGCAATAAAACTCTGCCCCAGCGTTTCATGAACAACATCATGCCCAGCGGCCCTCAACCAATCACAAACCAATTCGGCCTGTACTGGATCATCTTCTAATATGCCAATATTCAATTTTTATCCCTAAACCAGTTTGTGCATCAAAATTGGATTAAACCATCAAACTCTCAGCCTAACACGCCGAGAATGTAAAACCTTGTAAAAACGCTCATGGTTGCCGACTAACGACTACCACCCACTTAAGCAAATATGCCAAGGGTTTAGTTTTACAGCATTTTACAGTTGCCAATCAATATTGTTGATATCGTATACCCACAGTTAAACAAGCGATTAAGCAACGATAAGGATTATTGAAAAGTAACGAATGTATGGATACCTGTAAAGAATATTATTTTCCTGTATGTAATGATTCAATACACAGGATTAACCAGCATAGCAACTCAACAGACCGAGGAGCTTGGAGTGGTTCTTTTAAAATAATGGCATGGTTATATTCAGCCGTTAATGTAACGGGCGAATTTACACTTGAGCTTAACTACGAAGATGAACGCGGTGAACACACTATTATTATTGATCAGTGCGAGACAGAAAATAGCAGCCATATATTACTCACTGGCCAGAAATCAATCATAGTAACGGGCATATTGTCACTGGCTAAGCTGAGAGTGCTTATAAAATCAGAATCACAGACAAAATTTAATTTACTAGAGTACGGGTTTTTAGCCAACCGAATAAGAGAGAATAAAAACTCACGACAGAAAATACTTTAACCACAGGTTAATATAGAAAGTACAATACAAAATAAATCCTATAAACATTACATTCATATTCTTAGTTACTTTTAGGTAAAGCCCTATAAATAGAATATGAACTCAAAGAACTATATAACAAACAACCATTAATAACTAAATTTTTACTCTGCATAATTAAGGAAAATATTATGAAAAAACTATCACTAACACTTTTAGCATTATCCATTAGCGGCGCAGCAATTGCTGCCGAAAATGATGGATACTGGAACATCAACCCTACCCTTGGCTATCAACTCAATGATGATGATAGAAATCTAGATGATGATGCATTAATAGGTGTAGGACTTGAGCGCAGATTTAACCAAACATGGGGCGCAGAATTAAAATACCTTCAAGGCACAATGGACTATACATCAACTTATAATGATGTTGACGTCAAACACTTAATCCTAGAAGGCCTATATTACGGCACCCCGAACGGCGACAGTAAAGCATTACCTTATCTAGCCGCAGGTATTGGACACGCTGAATATGACTACGGCAGCTTCGGTGGAGAAAACCAAGAAACAACATCACTGCTCGGAGCAGGTGTTAAATATGCGTTTACTGATCGCTGGTCTACAAAAGCAGATGCGCGCTGGATGCACGGTTTTGACGACAGCAGAAATGATGTCCTGTTTACTATTGGATTAAGCTACGTATTTGGTAAAACAAAAGCAGCGCCAATAAAAATAGCGCCAAAAAAAGCTGTCGTTATTGGCGATATCGATAAAGACGGTGTAAATGATAACAACGACAAGTGTAACAATACGCCAGTGGGAGCATCGGTTAATTCAAGCGGCTGCGAACTTGACTCTGATAATGACGGCATCGTAAACAGTAAAGACAAATGCCTCACTACAACAGCTGGCGCAAAAGTTGATAGCAGTGGCTGTGCAGAAAAACTAACAACCACTGAAACAATTTCAATGAATGTTAATTTCTCTACTGGCTCTGATCAATTGACTAATGACTCTCTTACTGAAATAGAAAAAGTTGCTACGTTCATGCGTAAATATAATTCAGTTTCGGGTGTTATCGAAGGTCACACTGATAGCCGCGGAGCAGCTAGCTTTAATGAAACACTGTCTCAGTCTCGTGCAGAATCAGTTGTTAAAACACTAGTTGATCAATACGGTATTAACTCAAGCCGCTTAAGTGCTAAAGGTTATGGCGAATCTAATCCTGTTGCGAGCAATGAGACAGCTGAGGGACGTCAACAAAACCGTAGAGTTTCAGCTGTATTCGAAGCTCAAGTTACTAAGTAATTTAGTATTGTAAAACTCGTTTATAAATAAGAGAGGCGAAGTCCTCTCTTATTTATAAACAATCAATTACCTCTTCGCAATTCAGTACCTGACACTAATCAAAAAATAATCTTTAAACCTATAGCCTTTAATGAAAAGGTCGATAATTTGATTATAACAACTTGGTCTTATCCGCGTGATTATAGGTAACAATATTTTCCCAGCTGCTACCCACCCAGATTATGCATTAAGGTAATCCTAAGATAATCGATTCATGTATAACTGTGAGAAACAGCCTCTCACCCTCACCTCTATTAATAATACTGATTTTTCAATGAAATTAATTTGCAAACACTATCTTTAACATTACAAAGACGAACTAAAATCCTCAATACATTGAATAAAGCGTTTATCCCTTTTCAATTTAAATGTAGCCTTTTCAATTTTAGGTTTAGATATTCTATCCAAGCGAAAACACCTTACATCATTGCGCAACTCATCCCAGGCCATTGCATACCAAACAGGCCAATTTAAAAACAAATAATGAGGCTCTATTGTGCGATCTGTTTTTTCACCCTTTCCATCTTTATAAGTAATCGTTAATTTCCTGCGTTCAAAAAATGCTTCATATAATGGCGCTAACACACCTTCAGAACTCGCCTTATAATTATCTAAAACCGTTACTGAGGCTAAATCACCGATAAGTATTCTTTTTCTTATCTCCTGTATTCTTGATTTTTGCTCTTGTGGAAATGAAATAGCAATTTTATTTCTTATCGCTTTTAAATTGCCAAGAAATATAGGGGAGCCAATTTTTTCCATAATGGCAAGACTCAACAGTAAATCGATCACATCCCGATAATTAAGATGGAGCCTGCCAATACCCCAGTGCCTATGCAGCCGTATACCACCACCACGACCTTGATCAGTCTCTATGGGGTAGCCCTTCTGCTTTAACACATCTAAATCACGCATAAGCGTACGCGAGCTGACAGAGAGACGTTCTGCCAGAGAGTCAGCGGTATGATGCTCGCTGGAGTTAAGCAAGCCAGTCAATTCATCCAAACGCTCTAGTCTTGATAATGCTTTTTTTGTAGCCATAACGCTAACCACTCCTCCCATTGAACTACCGAGCAAACAAACATGTCATAAAATGTCATATTTAACAATATGATTCTTTTCGGTAAGACCTAAACGCAAAACAACCGATCAAAAAGGAATACTACAATGACATATGCACCAAAAGGTTTCTCAACGTTAACACCGGTAATTATTACTGAAAATGCCAAGGCAACCATCGAAAGCTATAAAAACGCTCTGGGCGCCAATATTGGTGGCATCATGGAATGCCCGCAGACTGGCATGGTTATGCACGCATGTCTCAACATCGCAGATTCAACTATTTTTGTTTCAGATCAGTGCCCAGACATGGGAATTAAAACAACAGAAAGACAAGAATTCTATCTCTATGTTGAAAATACCGACAACGCATTAAAGCAAGCTAAAAACAATGGCTGGAAAGAACTGAGCGAGGCAGAGGATATGTTTTGGGGAGACCGCATAGCAACGGTCAAAGACATTGATGGCAATACTTGGAAATTAGCTCAAAAAGTTCGAGAGGTTTCAGAGCAGGAAATAACTGAGGCTATCAACAGAATGGGAGAAAAATCCTAATTATATAAACCAATCTCGTGCATACTTATATGCATAAAGTATGCACGAAAAATCGCCAACCATAACGGGAAGAATCATGGCAGAACCCTTTAAAAATATGCTCAACAAAAACGTCATAACTAATATCGCCAAGCACCTTTCAAAAGCTTGGCCCGCCTTTGATAGCAAAGGCTTTATTGTTATGGCAACAGATGACCTAGACTCACTAGAACTGAAACAACGCTCCATGAGGATCACCGAGTCATTAAATCACTACTTCCCCGATGATTTCCAAGATACAGCCAACATCATTCTAAAAAGCCTTGCACCTGAAGAAGGCTATGAAATCAATGTCAACAAGAGTGACCAAGGTATTATTGGCTGGGCGATAATGCCCCTAGTTGATTATGTTGGTATTTATGGACTTGAGCACTTTGATTTATCAATGACACTGTTTAAAGAGCTTACTAAACGCTCAAGCTCAGAATTTGGTATTCGCTATTTTTTAAACCAAGACCAGCAACGCACTTTAGTGACACTAGAAACATGGCTCAATGACCCCAACCAACATGTACGCCGTTTAATATCCGAAGGAACACGCCCTCGATTACCTTGGGGAATGAGACTTCAAAACTTTGTTAAAGACCCAGCGCCAATTTTGGCTTTATTAGACAGACTAAAAGACGATAGCGAAGAATATGTACGGCGATCAGTCGCCAACAACTTGAATGATATAGCAAAAGATCATCCTGAACTTGTAGCAAACATTGCCGAAAGCTGGTTAAAAGACGCAGACAAAAACCGGCAGAAATTAGTACGACACGCCTGCCGAACATTGATAAAACAAGGACACCAACAAACACTGCAAGCATTAGGGTATAAAACACCAAAGATCACCATGAGCTCGCTGAGTATTTTAACGCCCCGCGTTAAATTTGGCAGTGCTTTACAGTTCGCAATAACAGTCACATCAGAATCACAAAAAAGCCAGCAGCTAATGATTGATTATGCCATTCATCACTGTAAGGCTAACGGCAAAACATCAGCTAAGATCTTCAAATGGAAAGATATAAACTTAGATTCATCGAAAACGATTCACGCCAATAAAAACCATGCCATAAAAAAGATAACCACCCGCACCTATTACGCAGGTACTCATCAATTAGAAATTTTTATTAACGGCATATCATTTGGCATTAAGAATTTTGAACTAATAATGTGACCAGCCTTATGACAGCAAATCTAATCCAGCATAAACATTATGTATATAAATGATGTGGCTGATTAAAGCTACTTCACTGGATTTAGGCCCACTATAAGGATTACAATTACGCCTCAACTCCAAGCAAGCCGAAAAGTAGCCAACATTTTCCATAAGCCTAATCACTTACACACCTTGGCATTGAACGAATCTAGCAATCCCATAAATTGTAATCTCATACCGCAATCCTGAGTTAGCACAATGAAACAACTGCTTATAGATGAGCTTGATTACACGATTGACAGCACCGTGTTATTTTCAGCTTTTCTCGACTGGGAACAAGCGATATTTCTCGACAGCGCTGCGCCGCACTCTTTACGTGGCCGTTATGATATTTTTAGTGCGCGACCAGCTGCAATTATTAAGTCACAACACAACAACTCAACTGACAATTCCAGTGGCTTTTTTAAACAAGTTAAGCTTGCCATGGATGAGCACACTCCCCGTATTAACAACGACTACCACCTCCCCTTTATCGGTGGTGCTATGGGATATTTTGGCTACGATCTAGGGCGACAGCTTGAAAGAATCCCATCCAAAGCAAGCTGCAAAGTTAACAACGACGAGGCAGTCGTTGGTATATATACATGGGCAGTTATAGTCGACCACCGACAACATCGTACTTTATTAGTCTTTCACCCAAACGCCGACGAAAGCCTTATTAACGATGTACGCTTGCAACTGAAGCTAACTGAAGCGACTTGTTCTGCTGAAAATCAAAACACATCTCAAGCTGTAGATACGTTTAAACTTAACTCACACTTTCAACCAAGCCAAAATAAAGATGATTACAAAAAATCCTTTGATGCTATACAACGCTATATACACTCAGGGGATTGCTACCAAGTTAATTTAGCTCAACATTTTTCCGCCAACTTTGCCGGTTCTTCATGGGAAGCCTACAAGGCATTAAGGGTAACGGCGGCAGCTCCGTTTTCAGCATTTATTGGTAATGGCAACAACAGCATTCTCAGCCTATCACCTGAGCGCTTGGTTCAATCTAATACACACCGAGTTACAACATCCCCGATAAAAGGCACTATCGCCCGCAGCGAAGACCCGGTACAAGATGAGCAACTAGCACAACAGTTAATCAATAGTGAAAAAGATCGCGCAGAAAACCTGATGATTGTTGACCTGCTCCGCAATGACTTAGGCAAGTCATGTATTCCAGGAAGTATTCAAGTTGACCAACTATTTGAGTTACAAACTTTTGAAACCGTACATCACCTTGTCAGCACTATTAGCGGACAGCTCAAACCAAATGCACATGCTTTAGAGGTACTCGCCAGCTGTTTTCCTGGCGGCTCGATCACTGGCGCGCCTAAACTGAGAGCTATGGAAATTATTGAAGAGTTAGAACCTTATCGAAGAAATGCTTATTGCGGATCAATAGGCTATATCAGCTGTGATGGGCAAATGGACACCAATATTGCGATTAGAACAATGATTTGCGAAGAACAGGAAATACACTGCTGGGCTGGAGGCGGTATTGTTGCAGACTCAGAAATAGATAAAGAATATCAAGAGTGTTTTACTAAAGTTGAAAAACTGTTCGCCGCGCTAGAAAATATTCGGGAATAATTCTAGCGACGGCTAACAGAGTACAAATAACAGCTTACAAGGCGTTAATTACAAAGATAAATTGCGGTTACTCGCTTTAATAAATTCTTTTTTCAACTCTTCATAAGTATGCACCGCAGGATACTGAGGAAACTCCGCGATTACATTATCAGGCGCTTTAAATAAAATACCTGCATTTGCTTCAGCCAACATAGTCGTATCGTTATACGAATCACCTGTGGCAATTGTGCGATAGTACATTGAGTGAAAACCAATGACGGCCTGACGCTTAGGATTGGCTTGGCGCAATTTGTAATCAACCACTTTACCGTCATCATTAACTTCCAGTTGATGACAAAGCAGAGCTGGGTAGCCAAGCTGTTTCATGAAAGGCATACCAAATTCATAAAAAGTATCAGATAAAATAACAACCTGAAAACGCTCACGCAACCAATCTAAAAACTCTCTAGCGCCTTCCATAGGCTCCAATGTGGCAATCACTTTCTGAATATCAGGTAAACCATAGCCATGCTCGTCTAAAAGACGAAGGCGCTGTTTCATCAGCACATCGTAATCAGGGATGTCACGAGTGGTTGCTTTTAAGGCTTCAATACCCGTTTTTTCAGCAAAGTTAATCCAAACTTCAGGGATTAAAACCCCCTCAAGATCAAGACAGGCGATTTCCACAGTAAATGCTCTCCGACAAGGTAACTACAGGTAATAAGTAAGGCAAATATAACTCTGCCAATTCGTTAAGGCGCGATAATTTACAGGTAAACTATAAAAGACGCAAACAGATTGAGCTATAGGCAAAACCGAGAAATAAACTAATGATCATGACCTTCTTCAAGGTGCTCAACGTGACCATGTTGATGAGCATCACCCGGCTCGATTAACCCTATGCCATAGGCTACTAACAGCCCTAATACCAAAGCCAATGTTAGTTTGAGGCGGTCATGGCTATGAAATTGAATTTCTGGCAGTAAATCACTTAGGGAAATACAGATAAAAACACCCGCCGAAAATGCTAACGCACTGCCAACAATTAGCGGCTGCTGGTCACTAAGCTGACCAACCCCAAGATAAAACAACAACGCACCCAATGGGCACATCAATGCAAAAGTAATATTAACAATAAATCGTGCTCGCCGACTCCAGCCGCCAGATATCATTAGAGAGGAAATAGACATCGCATCAAGTGGTTTATGCAGCAGTATTGCAATAAAAACCCCTAATCCAAACAAGCCGATAACAGGGTTACCTAAAGCATCCGCTTGTACCGCTGCCCCCAAAGCGACCCCATCAATAATGGTATGAACAGACAAGCCAAAGGCAATGCCAACCCAGCTAAAGGAATTGACAGAGGAAGAAGATGTATCGTGATGGTCGTGAACATGGGCATGACAATGCTCGGCATCACCCTCTTCTATCGGTGTGTGCTGATGGAAATGAAAGAGCCTTAATAACAAGAACATGGCCAGCAAACCATACATCAACCACTGTACAGCATGATCAATCGCAAGCTCATTACCCAAGGTATACACCGAATGAGGTAATAAATGATAAAACGCAACACCTAACATCAAACCAGCCACAAAACTCATTAATAGCTGGGTTCTCATATGACTCATACGCACGCGCGCAGGCAACCATCCGCCTAATAAAGAGGCAGCAATGATGGCAATGGAGTAAAGAACTAATTGAGTAACAGCAGGCATAGTGCATAAGGGCCATTAAATGAGCCGACACTATATAGAATTCAGCTTAAAAGTAAACGGGAGCTTCAATACCTCAGCAAGACAGGCGCCCTGCACAGAGATAATTTAAAGATAATTAAGGCAACTAGAGAAGTTTAATACACAGGCAATTTAATATTATCAAACAAGCTATCAAGCTCAGACTTGCTGTGACACTGATAAGCCTCTTCAACCACCTCTTTTGTTAAGTGCGGTGCAAACTGCTGAATAAAGTCATACATAAAACCGCGTAGGAAGGTTCCACGCCGAAAGCCAATTTTAGTCACACTAGGCTCAAACAAATGACTAACATCTAAGGCCACCAAGTCTTTGTCCAGCTCTTGATCATAGGCCATTTGCGCAATAATACCGATTCCCAAGCCGAGTCTTACATAGGTTTTAATAACATCGGCATCAGCTGCGGTGAACACAACTTTAGGCTCCAGCCCTCTCTCTATAAATGCCTCATCAAGCTTCGATCGACCAGTGAAACCAAAAACATACGTCACGATCGGATGCGCCGCTATGTCCTCTAGTGTTAAGGCAGACTTCTCAGCAAGCACATGATCTTTCGGTACAATGATTGCCCTATTCCATTTGTAGCATGGCATCATAATCAGATCACTAAATAGCTCTAACGCCTCAGTAGCAATAGCAAAATCTACTGTCGCATCAGCCGCCATCTCAGAGATTTGCATCGGTGTGCCCTGATGCATGTGCAGAGACACATCCGGATACTTATTAATAAAAGACTGAATAGTGGCAGGTAGCGCATAACGCGCTTGCGTATGGGTTGTTGCTATCGACAAACTGCCTTTTTTCTCATTACAGAACTCTTGCGCAACCTGTTTAATGCTTTCAACTTTTCGGAGAACTTCACCAGCAGTTTCTAAAATGGCTTCACCGGCTGGCGTTACTCGTGTTAAGTGCTTACCACTGCGGGAAAAAATCTCTACCCCTAACTCATCTTCTAATAAGCGAATTTGCTTACTAATACCTGGCTGAGAGGTATAAAGACTTTGAGCAGTAGCTGATACATTTAAATCATGATGAGCCACTTCCCAAATATAACGCAGTTGTTGTAATTTCATACCGCACCTCCGAAGCTAATCCCTTATTTTAAAAACAATACCCTAACTATCACCATACCTGCCAAGCGTAACATAGACATTGATATAGATATTAAATCGACGTCAATAAATAGAGACTATATATCCATGGCAATCATAATCACCCATTAATATAAGACTGACCAAAGCAGGCTTCCACTACGCTATTGATAGCAACGTTATTAGCAACAAGGATACCCACCATTAAAATTAAGATCTAGCTAAGCCGTTCACTGTTATTAATTTTCAACACTCATGCTACATTGCCACAACGCTGCCTCACAGCAGTAAACTGCAAGGCTGTAACAACGCCATCTAAACAATAGCTTATATAAGTAAGATAGCCTAATCTGAGCAATCCAAATCACAAAAGCCATCAAGTACAAACAGACAGTGAAGTTAGCCCTAGACTAAATTATAATGACCAGCCATATAAAGCATCTTCGCAGCACCTCATTATAGACACGACTTTTTACTTAGGATTCCCAATGATTTTTTTAGCTTTTGACTTCAAACCATCTAAAGATAAGTTAGAGATCAAGTGTCATCGCTGCCCCGCACCTAAAATAGACTACCACGCGGACCCAGACCAAAAATTTTATCGAGCCAAAGGCTGGCCAAACCCAGACAACAGCGAATTGACTGACATTGCCGTTAGCTGCCATACCTGCGGTAACTCAGAAGCAGTAAAAGGCTTTGAATACCCATTCGAAGGTAGATAAGGCCATTGCACCGCGATCAAGTTTTATACAAGCTGATCGCAAATTGAGCGACTTAAACTTTAATCTCCAGCACAAAAAGAAAAAACACTGAAAACAATAGCTTAGTCAGCTTTTAGTGCCGGCATAAGGCTTGTCAATCAAACTAACCTCTGTATAATCCCGACCCAGATTGCAGGGGCCGGCTGTTAGCATTTAAAGCCAAGCTCGTACAATATGGTCTTTATTAAGATCCAAGGCCGGTGTCCTTGTAAAAACTTGCACTAAAAGTTTATGGAGAGATGACAGAGTGGTCGAATGTACCGGTCTTGAAAACCGGCGA
>CALBVI010000310.1 GCA_937969395.1 uncultured Spongiibacteraceae bacterium
GAAATTGAGGCCTATAAACCTAAGCTTGTTTATTTAAATGAGGATAATACCGTAGAGCGCTCTGCTAATACGATTGCTATGCAGGTTGTGTAGCTTCTGTCTTTGGTTGCAGGTCTCTGGAATTAGGCTCTAGTGTTATGCAAGTGTTTCAATCCCTTCTTTGTGCAGCATATCGATTAATTTAATCAGTGGTAATCCAATAAGGCTGTTGGGGTCGTCCCCCGATAGCTTTTCAAATAGGCATATCCCAAGGCCTTCAGCTTTAAAGCTGCCGGCGCAGTCGTAGGGCTGTTCGCGGTTTAAGTAGTTTTCAATGTTTGTATCAGTGAGTTGTCGGAAGGTGACAGAAAAAGTGTCAACGGTTGATTGTATATTGCCGGTAGCAGAGTTGATTAATGATAAGCCGGTATGGAAAGATACGGTCTTACCGCTACAGAGTTTTAGTTGCCGGTAGGCGTTTGCAAAGTTGCCGGGCTTGCTGAGGACGGTCTGACCCAGGCAGGCCACTTGATCCGAGCCGATAATGAGGTGATTTGGGTGGCTTTCAGTAATGATCAGGGCTTTTTGCCGTGCTAGGCGTTCAGATAATACTTGCGGGGATTCGTCAGTCTGGGGGGATTCATCAATATTGGGGCTGGCGTAGTCAAAAGCTAGCCCTAGTTTGCTCAGTAGCTGGCGGCGATAAGTGGAGCTTGAGGCAAGTATTATCGGGAGCATCTGTAGCCAAATCGATAGAAAAACCGAATTATAGTGAGAAGTCACTGATTTACCTACATAAACTATCAAATTAGCGCTGATTTTCTTTGACAGTTTGTACCTTCGGCCCTATGATGGCGCGCTTATGAAAGATGCCCCCCTACCAAGTCAAATCGATGTACGTAAATTGGTGGTAAAAGGTATTGAAATTGATGCTAAAACACCAGTTTCAGACTTACCGCATTTCGTTAGTTTATTGGCGAATGATGAGGGTGTGGTTGATATTAGCCTTCAGTTTTATAAAGACGAAGAGCGTTTTAAGCGTATTGATGGCCAAGTAAAGACAACGGTTAATGTTTCATGTCAGCGTTGTTTAGAGCCAATGCCAGTATCAGTCGATAGTCAATTTGAATTGGCAATTGTTTGGTCGGAAGAAGAGTCAGAGCGGTTACCAAAAGCTTTGGACCCTTTGATTGTTGGCGAGGAGTTAACTGACCTCCGTAGTGTTGTGTCAGAAGAATTAGTGCTTAGTCTGCCTTTTGTAAGTTATCATGAGGCAGGTGATTGTCAGCAGGCTGTAGGGTATTCAAGTGTAGATACTGATGCCTTTGAAGAGGCCGTAGCTGATAATGAAAAAGAAAACCCGTTCAATGTTTTGCAGCAGCTAAAAAAAGAACCTTAGTGTTGCAAGCAATTTTAGTTAATACGTTTTAGTTTAGTGAGGAGTTTCAGCCATGGCTGTACAGAAGAGTAAAGTAACCCGTTCACGTCGTGGTCAGCGCCGTTCACATGATGCATTAAGTGGTCCAACTTTGTCAGTTGATCAAACTAGCGGTGAAACTCATCGCCGTCACCACGTATCAGCTGATGGCTTTTACCGTGGTAACAAAGTTGTTGAAACACAAGACGACGAATAAATAATACGAGGGCGATATCTTTTTCGCCTTCAGGATTTATGGCTTCGCGAACTCGCATTGCTATTGATTGTATGGGCGGGGACTTTGGTCTCCGTGTCTCCCTTCCTGCGGCAGTTAATGCTGTAAGAAAGTCCCCTGAACTTGAATTAACTCTCGTTGGCCAGCAAACACTGATTGAGCAACAGCTTAAGCAGGATTTCGGCGATCTAAATAAAAGTATTCTAGAGCAGATTATTGTCGTTGACGCCCCCGATGAAGTCACGATGTGTGATAAGCCTTCTATTGCTTTGCGTCATAAAAAAAAATCGTCCATGCGAATTGCGGTCAATCTGTTACATGAGAATCGTGTTGACGCGGTTGTAAGTGCTGGTAATACCGGTGCTTTAATGGCAATCAGTTGCTATGTGTTGAAAATGCTGCCTGGAATTGATCGTCCAGCTATTTGCACGGAAATACCTTCGGGTGACTCGCATCTTCACTTGCTTGATCTGGGCGCTAATGTTGATAGTAAAGCGGGGCATTTATTGCAATTTGCGATTATGGGATCGGCATTGTCGACAGTTGTTGATGGTATTGAAAGCCCGCGTGTTGCTTTGTTAAATATTGGCACTGAAGACATTAAAGGTAATGAGCAAGTTAAACTGGCAGGAAAGTTAATTGATGCCAATGCGCAGTTAAACGCAGTTGGCTTTGTTGAGGGTGATCAGTTATTTAATAATAAGGCTGATGTGGTTGTCTGTGATGGCTTTGTTGGTAATGTTGCATTAAAGGCCTGCGAAGGCACTGCGACTTATATTTCTCAAACATTAAAATCAGAGTTTAAAAATAATTTGTTATCGAAAATTATTGCCTGTATTGCAATGCCGGTATTAAAAAAAGTTTATAAAAAATTAGATCCTCAGCAATATAATGGCGCGAGTTTTTTGGGCTTGCAAGGTATTGTTGTCAAGAGTCACGGCAGTAGTAGTGTCGATAGTTTTGTTCGCGCAATTGAGCAGGCTAAAAAAGAAGTTGAAAGTAATATGTTGGCGATTATCAAGCAGCGCGTGAGTCTTTTAGTTGAAGGCTAGTGACTGACAGCTTGAAGTAATTTAAAAATAAGTAAGAAGGAAATCAAATTATGACAAATCAAACATTGGCCTTTGTATTTCCTGGTCAGGGTTCGCAAAAAGTTGGTATGTTGGCTGAAATTGCTGAGCAGTTACCTGTAATTAAGGATACATTTACCGAAGCGTCAGATGCGCTTGGTTATGATGTGTGGGATTTAGTGCAAAATGGCGAGCAAGAAAAATTAAATCTTACCGAGACAACGCAGCCGGTTTTATTGACGTCAAGTGTTGCTTTGTGGCGAGCGTGGTTAGCTAAAAATGGTGTGCAGCCAGCGATTATGGCTGGACATAGTTTGGGTGAGTTTTCTGCTTTGGTTTGTGCTGGTAGTTTGCAGTTTGCTGATGCGGTTACCTTGGTGCGTGATCGCGGTCAATTTATGCAAACAGCGGTGCCGGTTGGTGAGGGCACCATGGCCGCTGTGTTAGGCTTGGCTGATGATGTTATTATCGATATATGTGCAAAGACTGGTGCAGAGGCAGTTAATTTTAATTCTCCAGGTCAGGTCGTAATTGCAGGCAAAGTTGCCAGTGTTGAAAGTGCGATTGAATTATTAAAAGAGGCTGGTGCAAAACGTGCCATGCAGTTGCCTGTCAGCGCGCCTTTTCATACGTCTTTTATGCGTCCGGCGGGGGAGAAATTAGCTGAGAAATTAGCGGGGCTAACCGTTAGCTCTCCAGCTATTCCAGTTGTTCATAATGTTCATGCGCAAACGGAAAGCGATCCAGAAAAAATCAAAGCGTTATTGGTTCAGCAAATATATAGCCCTGTTAAGTGGGTAAGCTGTGTTCAGTATATGGTTGATGCTGGTGTTGAGAAAACCCTGGAGTGTGGCCCGGGTAAAGTGTTAAGTGGTTTGAGCAGAA
>CALBVI010000311.1 GCA_937969395.1 uncultured Spongiibacteraceae bacterium
CTGCAAAGAATAACGGTAAAACTTTATGTCAATATACTGTATTCTCCAAGGCTATAAGCCTACTGATTGAACTTATTGATTTACTGCCTTTCATAACTCGTAAATCAAGGATTAATATTATGCGTAAATTCTCGACCTACATTGCCTTTTTTGCTTTATTACTGACTCAGGCAGCAACAAGCCTGGCCGCAGATCCAGAAGAGAAAGCAATATTTGCAGGCGGTTGTTTTTGGTGTATGGAATCCGATTTTGAGAAGCTAAACGGTGTCAGCAAAGTCGTTTCAGGCTATACCGGCGGCACAACAAAAAACCCGACTTACAAAGAAGTCAGCTATAGCAAAACAGGGCACTACGAAGCCGTTGAAGTTACTTATAACCCAGAAAAAGTTAGCTACCCGCAATTACTTAGCCATTTCTGGAAAAATGTTGACCCCTACGACGATCGCGGGCAATTTTGCGATAAAGGCGATAGCTATCTCAGCGCTATCTTCCCTCTGAATAAAAAACAACATGAGCTGGCGCAACAAAGCCTAGAAACAATTACAGCTAAACTTGGCACTGATAAATTAGCAACAAAAATTATTGATGCCAAACCCTTTTATCTTGCCGAAACTTACCACCAAGACTACTACTTAAAAAACCCTACACGCTATAAAGTGTATCGTTGGAACTGTGGCAGAGACAAGCGACTTGAAGAGGTATGGGAAGCTATCAAATAGCGACTAATACTTATAGCTAAGCTGCGATCACCAACGTAGTCTTTTAATAAAAACCATAAAATCCCCTGAATACTCAAGGACGTTTTGACGTGTTACGACACCCTGCTGATCGACTACCCATATTATTTGCACTAACCCTTACACTATTAGATTTTAGTCTTTATTTTTTAGTAGAAAATATCTGGCTGCTGGCAGCTTATTGGTTACTGATGATCTTCCCCAAAGGGAAAATTTGTGCGATTAACCATAATCACCAACACACGATGACATTTTATTCTCGCTACCTTAATCGCCTGCTAGAGTTTTTTTATGCACTGCATACGGGTGTTACCACAAACCTATGGGTACTACACCACGTGCTTGGTCATCACAAAAACTACATGAATCAAAACCTTGACGAAAGCCGCTGGAAGAAACTTAACGGTCAACCGATGAAAGAATTAGAATACACCTTAATTACCACGGTAACAGCCTACTATCGTGGCTACCTAGTAGGTAAAAAACACCCTAAACCGCAACGTGACTTCATCATTTATTCCTTAATAACATTCGCTATTTTGGGATTATTAACCTGGCACCAACCACTAGCAGCGCTGTTTATTTTTATTCTACCGATGATCACTGGGCTGTTATTAACATCATGGGCAACCTATGCTCACCATACAGGGCTAGAATCTGAAAACCCCTTCGAATCCTCTTATAACAACACTCACCGCGGGTATAACTTATTTACATTTAATTTAGGCTACCATACCGCACACCACTACAAGCAAGGGCTACATTGGTCGCAACTACCCCAACTACATCAAGAAATTGAGGAAAACATTCCCAAACACCTCTATCGAAACTCTTGGTTTTAATAACAATGCCATAGTTTATACACAGAAATTCAATACAGACCGCTTATTATTCTTTTTCGTTATCAATAAAAACATTGTAAAGCTAGCGGCGAAGTAGAATAAGCTATACTGTTAGATAGAACATATAACAGTGGAGAAATCCAAGTCCATTAGATTACCTTCAACAATAGGGATATTTAATTTAGTTATTTTAACGATAGCCAGTAAGGGCGGTTTATGTATTGCCATATAGCAACCTTCGTTCAGCGCTTAGTTATAATCAGCAGCATAATATATTTAGTCACCGTAAGCGTAACGGCTAACGCCTCTAGCAATATCATTCCAATTAGCAATTTAGCAGAACATATACAGCCTAGACCTCCCTATAGATGGAAGGATAGCTGTGATGATTATAAATCGTCCATCGGCTCTACCGAACACATCGTCAACAAAGTGTTTAGGGACATTGGGATGGAGACGGAATGGGTAACTGGCAACACATCTCATGACAACAACGATACCGCCATCGATATAAAGTACCAACAACTAAAAAATGGTGAAATCGCATTTTTAATATCACCGAACCCACTAAAAAACATTGAAGATATTATTGCCGTACCAACACCGGTAGCTTTTCGCCGGTTTAGCATTATCACCTTAACAACAGGGCCGGAATATAATAATGAAATAGCGCGTTTAACCCCTTTTACTGGTGGCATATACGCCGTATCCAATCTAACTTCGGCAATAACAGAACATATAGAATCATTACCTCTAACGATTACAAGGTATTCATCGCCTGCATTAGCACTAGAAGCATTAGCTAAAAATGACGTTGACTATGTTATTGGTCATCACTATCTTGCTAAAATATGGGAAAATAAAAACCCTGCTGAACAGCCGTTACAATTTTCAAATTTCGATGCGCCACAATTACGCATCCATCTATTAACCCTTAAAAACAGTCCATATAGTCATTATATACAGGACATAAATGAACAACTTAGCTCCTATCATGCAAGCGGATTTATA
>CALBVI010000312.1 GCA_937969395.1 uncultured Spongiibacteraceae bacterium
ATCAACAAAAATAATTTAACCTCATAGGCCTGTGGCTTATTAAGAAAATTAATAGTCGCTATACGGTTTTTTGTAGATGATTAGATTATTGCTGCTTAGATTGTTGATACTTAGATTTAAAGTTGGAGCTAGATTGAAGAGGGTGGTCAGATTAATTGTTAAGTTTGCTTGTTTGGTCGATGGCGTAATTTTAACTTAATGCTTTTTGGTGCTAGAGCCACAGTTATGCCAAATCATATAAAGCATTAACAGGCTAACAAAGTGATTTATGGGTGATTTGAGGGCAGTTATACTGCTGAATTATAGGGGGTCTATATTGAGGGTCTAAATTAAGAATGGTACCAGCGGGCGGACTCGAACCGCCACGTTCTTGCGAACGGGGGATTTTGAATCCCCTATGTCTACCAATTTCATCACGATTGTTTTTTCATGTTATGCTTAATACTCAGAGGTATCAACGGTTTAGCGATAAATATTTCTAGACAGTTTGATAGATATTTAGGTATGAAGTCAGCTTAAATATTCTGTATTACACCAAAATGCACCGAGATTTTAACTTAATTCAAAGTGGTTGATGATGTGCCAAATGCTGGTTATTATTAATTTGATTTAAAGTTTACGCAATAAGGACTTTTCGTGAATGTAATATTTTTCATTTTCCTCCTCTTTCTATGTTTCCCTATGCAGGCTACTGCATGGAGCAATGGCCCAGCAGGGAATGCGCAAACAAACCTTCCAGAAGGGTGTACACAGCCTCCTTACGCGACGCATGATTACGTGGCTGATTATGGGTTAATGTTACTGTCTGCAGGTGAGTGTGACTGGTTGATGCCTCATAGAGTCATGTACCTTTTAGGCAAGGAAGCGCCAGACAACGACGATATACCAATCGAATGTAACTCTCCCAATACCGGATATGATGATAGGCGTAAGGGACAAAGCGTTGAGTGGGCCGCTGATGGCTCTGGCTTTGCAGTAGTTGGTGAAAAGCTTATAGATCGTGCAGCTGTTAGAGTACATGAAGAATACAGCAAGGCTGTCACAGCGTATCAACGTGGAAATTTAAGTGATGCCGCTTTTTATCTTGGTGCTATGGCTCATTATATCGCTGATGTTAGTTAGTGCAGTCATGCAGTACCCTTTGAGTAGAATCATTCCAAGTATGAAAGCTGGGCCAAGAGTAGCACTGACAGTTTCGGTAACGATGTGTTTGGATGCTCTAGCTTATTGCGTAGAGCGCCTTATACGGCCGTTAAAATGGCATACTTTATATGCCTCTAATAAATCTCAGAGTTTCACTGATAGTATTTGTGCATCCTTGAATGTTGGCGCGAATATAATAGCTGGTGTGTAGCGCTCGCTTTATTTTAGTGTAGTTGATGAGTATCTATTTTATAAATTTTAATTATATGAGAAAAGTTATGTCTTCATTCATACATGCAATTATCTTCTTATTGGTTTGGCCAACTCTACCAATAGCTTTAGCGTTTATTTTTCAAATTGATTCATGGCTGTTAAGGTTTATTCTGTTGGCTATTTTTGGGCCATTGGCATCAGTCATTTCTACTGTTGTCACATCTATCTTTGATTCGGCTAAATTTTCGAAGGCGAACCGAGATGAAGAAGATTATAGTGATTACTTATACGAGCGGGTTGCAGACGAAATTGAGTCAGGTAATAAGTCAAAAGGAATTTGGGCAAAAGCAATTTCTAAATCAAATGGAAATCTGGATGCCGTAGAAAGTATATACATACAGCTGCGTGTTAAATCTCTATCTGAAGAAGGCAAAGATGTTGTAGAAACCCCTGTGAAATGTGATGTGGATGAAAGAGGTTACTCTGATGAATTGGATGAAAATGTAGGTGGTTTAGAGGGTAGAGTACCGGAGTTTTATAACGAGGAATTTAATTTAACAAAAATAAAAAGTGCGATTCTTAGAGATGATGTTGATTATGTTGACTTGGTTGTTAAGTTAAATAATGGAATGCTTTCAAATTCAAAAGATTTAGTTGAGTTAGCTGAGTTATCTTCGTCTGAAAAAGTAAAAAAAAGGCTTCTTGAATTAGATTAATTCTCTATTTTAATTTGCTGGGATTTAAACTTTATTTATATGTAACGATTGAAATATGGTCTTACCTTCTATTCAAAAGGAATTGCACATTATGTCACTAGCACTGTCACGTAAACCAGATGAAATGCTCGTAGTATTTACCCCTTCCGGTGAGCAGTTAGAAATCAGAGTGGGTGAATATGATAGGAGGCAAATACAGCTTCATCTTAGTGCGCCAAATGATTATAAAATATAGCGTGAAGAGCTTCTTGAATACGATGGAACTAAATATATTGTACCAAAAAAGACAGGTTAGCTGACTTGTCTAAGCGTTTAATTAAATGGATTTCTCAAATAGCAAAATGAACTTTATTATTTATTAGATTGACGATCTGTATATTCATACAGTATAACTGCTCGTCTAATGAAAATTATCTTATTACCTAAGTTCGGTTGTGCTGTCCCTGCAGGTTTTCCTAGTGCTGCTGATGACTTCCTAGAAGACACACTTGATCTGAATGAGCATTTAATCCAACACCCTTCGGCGACCTTCCTCGCAAAAGCGCAGGGTGATTCTATGATTGGGCGTGGCATATACACTGGAGACACGTTAATTGTAGATCGCCATATAGAGCCTCAGCAGGACGATATAGTGATAGCGGCACTTGATGGTGAGCTAACCTGTAAAATCCTAGATAAGCGAAAGCAGCAACTGGTACCAGCCAATGGATTGATGCAGCCTATCCCTGTGGGTGATGACAGCGATCTAATCATTGAAGGTGTAGTGATTCACTCGATCCGTCATCATGTTCGCTCTCGTTGACTGCAACAGCTGCTACGCTAGCTGCCACCAAATATTTAGACCAGACCTAAGAGGCAGGCCGATTGTTGTGTTATCTAACAATGACGGCTGTGTTGTTGCGCGCTCGAAAGAAGCTAAAGCTTTAGGTGTACCTGATCTGGATGCTTTCTTTAAAATTGAGAAACAGCTGAAAGCTCAGAATATCACTATTTTCAGTAGTAACTACACGCTCTACGGCGATATTAGTCATCGGGTTATGGAAACGTTAAAGCGCTTTTCACCTGAGATAGAAGTGTATTCTATCGATGAAATGTTTTTATCCTTCGAGGGATTTCAGGTTGATCTCAAAGCCTATGGTGCAGAGATCAAGCAAACGCTTTGGAAAGAGGTACGTATGCCCGTATGTGTTGGTATCGCCCCCACCAAAACACTCGCTAAGTTAGCTAATCATGCGGCTAAAAAAATTGATCAAGTGAATGGGGTTTGCCTGCTTGATGAACCAAAAAAATGGCAGTGGGTGTTAAGGCGTATTCCTGTGACAAAAGTATGGGGTATAGGGTCGAAGTTAGGTAAGCGGCTTAATGCTATGAAGATATATTCGGCCTATGAGCTTGCCACTGCCGATCCTAAACAGCTACGTCAACAATTTAGCATCAATGTGGAGCGAACCATTACCGAGCTCAATGGAGTATCAGCTATTCCCTTGGAGGAGCAGCCAGAGCCTAAGCAGCAAATTTATTGTACCCGATCATTTGGTGAGAAAGTGGCTTCTCTTCCTCCCTTATTGGAAGCGGTGAGTGGCTATGCTTCGCGTGCCGCAGAAAAACTTCGTGCTCAACAACATTTTGCCAGCGCTATTCAGGTGTTTATCAATACTTCACCGTATGAGCAGAATTATTACGCCAACAGTAAAACGGTTCAGTTGCCTTATCCTACTGATGACACTCGCATTCTTGTTAATCATGCGAGGAAAGCGGTTATGCAAATTTATAAATCTGATAAACGGTATCTCAAAGCCGGTGTTGGGCTATTCGGGCTTACTAGCAAAGAAAACTTGCAGGGGGACTTATTTCATACAGGACAATCTATTCAAGCAGAGAAGCTTATGTATACGATAGACTGCATTAATAAGCGCTATGGGCAGGGTAGTAGCTATATCGGTGCACAGGGGTCAAGTAAGCGATGGAGGATGAGACAACACTATTTATCACCAGCCTATACAACTCGCTGGTCGGATCTTCCAGTTATTGGGTGTTAAATGCGCAAATGGTTGGGTTTGGTGTCTAGCATAGTTACTCTCATAAGCTTAGGTTTTCAGTATTAAGTTTTTGTAAGTATCGTATTTCAGTAGTTTCGTTCTGGCGCTATTTACAAAGTAGGGTGTAAACGGCAAACTGAGTTTACTTGGCAAAGGTTGCCATTAACCAATATCACGGCATCGGAAGCTTTCTTACCTATCTTCAGATGCCATTAATGAGTTAAAGCTACGTTGGCGCTTCGCATCGTATTTTATATCTAGTTTGTGTCGACGCAGTTTTAACCAGTAAAACAATCGGCCGGTTTTACCGCCGTTTCTTTAGGCGTTAAATTTAAGGAATAGAGAGATCGGTACACTAGCGTTCATAGATGAATCAGGCAACACCGATTTGGATACGTCAAAAAAAGATGTCTCTAAGTATTTTATCGTATGCGCTGTGATAATTGATGCTGACAACTTTCAGTCTTTAAAAGAAAGCGTAGAAGATCTACGAAAAAAGTACTTTCAAACTGGCGAAATTAAATCAAGCAAGGTCAGAGATCGTGACAATCATGAAAGACGTATTAAAATTTTAAGTAGTATTCTCGAATTGGATTTCAAGTTCTATGCTATTGCAGTGGAAAAGGGAGCGCTTAGAAAGGATGGCGGTTTTCCCCATAAGCGATCATTTCTTAAGTTTATAAATGGCCTTCTATATCGTCAGTTATTTGAAAGCTATCCTGCAATCAAAGTCTATGCGGATGAGCATGGTGGCGAAGAATTCAAACAAAGCTTTAGAAAGTACATTGAAATAAACCATAAGCCAGATTTGTTCTGGGAGTCCGAGGTAAATCTGGTTTCAAGCCAAGACAATACCTTAGTGCAACTTGCGGACTTTCTCGCTGGAACGCTAGCCAAAGTATACGAAGGGAAGTCTAATCAGGCTCTTAAAGAAACGTATAGGTTATTGCTTAAGCAGAAAGCACTGGATGTCAAGGAGTGGCCTACGAAATATCAGACGTACTTCACGCCTGATAAAACTAGCAAAGAATATGATCAATTTATTCACTCTCATGCCCTCTCAAAAGCAGATATTTTTTTGGACAGAAACAGAAATAATCAAGATTATGAGAGAAGGCTTCAGGTATGTATTCTTAATCATTTGGTATTCCATAGCCGCTTATCTACCAATAAGGAATATGTTTCAACAAAAAATTTACTGGCTCATCTAGAAAACTGTGGATTTATGAATGTCACCGAGCAGGCTATAAGGTCGACCATTATATCTAAGCTAAGAGACAACGATGTGATAATTGCGAGCTGTAATAAGGGCTATAAAATACCTAGATGCTATGAAGATTTACTTGATTTTGTAGATCGGGTAAATAGCTTAGTTCTTCCCCTTCTTGAGAGGTTAAATAAGGCGAGAAATAGCTATCTGATAGCAAGTAAAGATGATGTCGATTTACTTAAGGGGCCAAACTATCCAGAGATAGTTGATTTTCTGGAAACCCTAAACAAAAAAACAATTTAACAAGCTAAGTAGCCAGATTGCGTAGGCGCAGGTTCTTTTGGCGTTATGCCTAAAAAATTGAGAGATCGTAAATGGAAGTATTAACATGCTGTTAATTACTAGCTGCGCACTTAAATTTACTGGTGAGCAAGGCGTTATACCTCAAATTGAAAATTGACATATATTAGAATTAAAACGAGAATGTACTCGGACCTATCGTCTAATTTGGCAAGACACCGCTCTCCGAGTGGGATCCCAGTTCGATTCTGGGTAGGTAAAGAGCATTTTCAGAAGTGTTTTTTACCTACCTTGGATATAATGAATGCTAGAAACAGATAGGGATGATGTATTTGTTGCTCAAACTGAAAATGTAAGAGCGATAGAGCAAGCTTGGAAGCACATCAATAAAACAATCAATGCCGCTTATTCTAATGGCGATACTTCTACCGCAGAAATACATACCAAGCTGTTAGCTCAAGTATATTGTGCTTTCGCAGAAGCGGTGTTCTCAAAAGTAATTCATACACCTAATGGCCTAACTCTTGATGAAATAGCTCAGGTTAAAGCCAAAGGAAAGAGGAATATCGTTGAGGCTTGGAAAAAATGCGTCGAACTTTCTTTACGTAATGTCCAAGGTAAAGGAAGTGGCCATATTGCTAGCACACAACAGAAGATCATTGCTCTTATTGATACCTATGTTTACGACCCTAGCCTATTGAGAAATAAAATTACGCACGGTCAGTGGAAAGTTGCACTAAATTCAAATAACACTAAGGTTAATCCCTCTCTAACCAGCAGAATTCAATCAATTACAGTCATTGACCTCTACAGGTATAAAAAGGCGTTTCAAAGCCTCTACCGAATAGTCGAGGATATTATAGAATCTCCTAATAAGGCCCACCACCGCGATTACTGGATACACATTACAGATTTTGAAAAGATACAGAGAAAAATGGCACCTTGGACTATTGAAAATAAAGTGAATGCGCTTAAAGAGAAAAGGGAGCGTGCCAAACTTAGAACAGGTATAACAAGTGTGTAATGTGATGCATTTACGCTACGCTCCAATGTGAAAATTACACAAACGGTAAATATATGACCGAAGAAAATAATAAATTTGAGATCGAAACCGTAATCATATCTGATGGCAATAAACCGTTAGTGCTGCCTAACCAGAAAATAGAGCCATTTGATATGCTTATTACAAGTATTCCCCTTGTTGTGACCGCTCTGATCGTTGTGAGCGCCGCATATGTTAATTATAGAAGCAATCGGAAATCGATTGAGTCGCAAAATAAGATTGCACATCTTTCTAGAGCTGAGGAGCATGCAAATAAAATTTCTGAGTTTAGGCACTCATGGATACAGGAGGTTAGAGAAGTAACATCTTATCTCTGTCAGATAATGCATGTAATTCAGGTCAATACTGTACTTAGAAATGTATCCATAGAAAATGCAAAGCAGGCACGGAACAATGATGATAAAAGTATGGAGCTTCACTATAGCAAGAAGGTGTCGGGTGCCCTCGAGAAGCTGATTTCAAAAAGATCGGAATACCATAAAACCTCTTCTAAACTAAAGCTTCTGTTCAAAAATGGCGACGCTTCAACTAAAGAAGTTTTTAAGCTAATAGATGCTATCAAGGAAGAAATATATGATTTCGATAAAACCTCAATAGAAGAAAACAAAATTGAAGAAATAGTGCTTCACTTTCAAGATATACTAAAGCGAGAGTGGGAGGTCACAAAGGAAAGGTCATGGCACAAAAATATTTAACAGGTCAAAGCAGCAACGCCATTTCGTGGCTGGACAGCCAAGCCTTCGGTTTGTCTGTCCGTTACAAAGGCACTATGTTTACTATGGTGAAATTATACATTTATGACATTTTATAAATATACCACTACTTCAACAGCAGAGATTATTTTGCGAAATAAGTCGTTGCGCTGGTCTAGCCCTTTGCTTTTCAATGATCTTGAAGAGTGTCAATTCACACCGTTTACTCAAGAGTCATCTATGAAAGCTTTTGAGATGTACAATAAAATATTAGAGCAATGTGCAAGTGGTTGTTTACTCTTTAACCATACGAGATTTAGTGAAAATACTAGATTGTTAATTGGTGTTGTAGCGTTGTGCAAGCAAGAAGGTAAAAGCACCTCGTTCCTTTCCAATGAATTCCTAATGAATCATGGAGAAATGCACCTAAATTATATTAATAAAGGGCTGATCAACTGTTTTCGTATTTTATGTGTTACAACTGCTTGTGATAACAATTTAATGTGGGCCTATTATGCAGATCAGCATTACGGTTGTGTGTTTGAATTAGAAAGTGTATTTATAGGGCTACCGCGTCAACTGAAAGAAGATGAAGTAAGATACCATGAAAATATAGAGCCTCTTTCAAATCCGTTGCATATGCTTTTATATGGAGAAACGCCTGAAATAAAAGAGTTAATGATAAAAGATATTTTATTCTCAAAACGAACCCACTGGAAACATGAAGAGGAGTATAGATTCATGTTTATTGAGAGCTTTGGTGAGATCACTAGTGAGCTTAATTTGCAAACCGATAAGTTCGAAGTAACCACAAAATATCAGTCTGAGAAGCTTTATACAGATGTACCTATATTGAAGGAAAGCATTAAATCAATCATATTTGGTGCAAGAACAAGCGAAGATGAGATAGACAAAATTGTAAGCGCAGTTTCTCAAAACAAATTTAATTGTGACTTCTATCAAATGAAAATGCGAAGAGGTTCTTTGGTTAAAGAGTCATTAAATATTCAGGTGGCTTGAATTAGCACTCTAGTCCGTAAACATAACAAACGAATCAAAGATCAGCCGCAAACATACGCGGCTTAGATTTCCTTAGGCTGCGCTTCAGGCAGCCCTTTATGCTGGTATTAGGCTTTCCCCAAGGTTAAATAATGGAATCTGTATTAGATTTTTTAGAGAGTGATGATATTAGGTGGTCAATGGATTTTGATCGTTATGATAACTTCATACATGTAGCTGAAGTGTTCGGTTATGAATTTGAAATTCAAAAAAATTCACGAGTTGTGCAGGAGTTTTTGAAGGAAAAGATAAAAAGTACACTTTATGGTGAAGGTCTTAGTCAGATAGGTTTCGAAAAATTAGAAAATCATCTGGCATTAAAGTATTTCTCGTCAGATGAGATTGAGTGCAAAAATGCATTTACATTTGTAGGGCGAATTAGGTACGTTATTAATCGTTTGCGATCTTACTCAACCTCATATGAATCATGGGTTTTGGTCAGGGACTACCTAGAAGCGTACATGTGTCTTTCCAGTTATGGACATAATTCATATTCAGTCTTATTTAATGAAAATAAATTGATTTCAGAGTCCATTAAATTTCTAGTAGAAAAAGGGTTTAAAGTATCGATTGAAATTGGTGATATTTGTATCAGAAAAAATGACGAGAAAAGATTGTTGTCGGCGATTGATTATAGGTTCAAAAAGCTTGGTTACTACTCGATGTGTTTAACCCTTGTTTGTATGTCTCGCCACTACAATCAAAGTGCTAAAAGATATTTTTTTCGTCCTGAGCCTTCTATGACTGGCGAGTATAATACTGGAATACCGTGGGGGTATCTTTTTAATGTGAGCTTGGCTAATTTACACAGTATAAAGAAACCAAAAAAATGCGATAAGATTTTCCTTGAATGTTTGGAGCTGTCTAAGCATTATTTCTGCATAAAAAAATTACAAACATTAAATATGTTTAGCGATACAAACCACAGGTTCGACACAATTTTACCTGCTATACAAAAAAATATTCTTTATGATCAACACTTTTCACTAGACCAAGTGAGTTGTGATCACATCAATCAAATGATTGAAGGTATTTTTTCTTCTCCATCAATTACGTCTCTAGATTTAGACTTAAGTATCTATATCGACTTATTAAAATGGGTTTCAGATAACGCTAAGCATGATCAACCGTTAGTGTTTTCAGCAGATGATTTTTGTCGTGGTAAAAATTACAAGTATTGTTTGAAAGATATTGAGGAGGCCTTAACGTTTATGTCCTTTAAAACTAATGTAATTAATTCCTCATATTTGAAACCAGATGACATATCTAGAAGGAATTATTTTGAGAAACCTTTTGTCTCTACTCAAGATAAATACTTATACTTGAGCCCGGTACTATGTAACTACGGGTTTTATAATTGCTTGATAGAATTGTGTAAAAGCAAAGGAGTAGATGGAAGTTTGATAGGGGAAGTGGCAGAAGAATTAGTTGGAAATCTGCTTGATAAAAATGGAGTGACGTATCATGCCAACAAAGAATATAAAGTGTCGAAGACTATAGCAAATGAATTATGCATTCAAAGCCAAAAACGTGAGTGTGACTTTATAATAGAAACGAGTGATGTAATCATAATTGTTGAACTGAAAAGAAAAACCCTTACTTCTGATGCAAGGGCTGGTGATGCCCTTAGGTCAACAATTGATTTGTCACAGTCACTTTTACATGCTCTAGCCCAAACTGGTTGTCACGAATATGTGCTAAGAAGAAATGGAAAAATTGAGTTTGAAGATGGTTCAATATTAGAGTTGTCTGAAAGAAAAGTTGAGCGTGTAGCGCTATCCTTATTTGGATTTTTTGGCATTCAAGATGGTGCTTTTATATACCAAGTACTTGGAAGTTTGATAAATTCGAAGATTGATAGCGGTGATGCCGAAGAAGATGGAAAGGTGAATAAATACCTTACGGAATTACATAACCAATATAAAACTGAGATTTTCTCTCGCTTATATTGTAGAGAAATTAATCCATTTATTAATTGTAGATTCTTTAGTGTTCCACAATTGATTGAGGTTCTTTCACATACAGCTAACAACGAACAATTTTTGGTGGAACTGAATCGTACGAAGCATGTTTCAACAGGATGTAAAGATTGGTTTAAAGATTATCAATATATTCGTGAGCTCCAAGCCTAACAAAGCACTGAAGTTGGAAAAAATAGTTGGTTTTGTTCGTGCCTCACAAGGTATAGTCAAGTGATTTTCGGCTTAGTGCGGCGTTACTAATTGCTGGTTTTTATGAAACTATATCAACATAATGACTGTTTTTGGCACATTTCGACAATCTCAAATTTCAACTCTACATAAAAAAAGGTCTGCTTTCAAATTTTAGATCAGACTGTAAAATTTATCTGATCTGACTATCAAGTTATGTTAGGTCAGGTTTAAGTGACTTTAGCTTAGTGCTTTACGGCAATCAAAGTGTACTTATTTTTCCCCTTACTTTGCCAAAGTCAAAACCCCCAAAAATCCAACACATTTGAAATCCACATTTTAAGGGGGTACCCCCTTTGTTCTCACAGGGGATGGGTAGGGGGGGAGTTTATATAGTTAAGGTGGTTCGGTCGAAGTGTGTTGTTATA
>CALBVI010000313.1 GCA_937969395.1 uncultured Spongiibacteraceae bacterium
TATAGGATAGCAGCTGAATCTTATTAGATTATTAACGGTGATTTAAAAAGTCTCTGAGAGGGTAGCTAAGTCATACTCTATCTAGAGACTGATCGTAAATAGCCTAATACCCTTTACTAGGATCGACGACATTTAGTAAGGCGTCGCCGGCGATAAAGCGCTTCAGGTTCTCTTGCAGTAGTACCGCTCGTCGCTCGCGTTCACTGCCGCCGCTAGATACATGCGGTGTAATGATGACATTTGGCAGTGTCCACAATGGATGGTTTGAAGGAAGCGGTTCGGGTTCAGTCACATCCAGACCAGCTGCTGCTAATTTGTTTGCTTTTAGCGCCTGATACAGATCGTTAGTGACAACAGATTTGCCACGACCGACGTTAATAAATATCGCATTTGGTTTAAGTCCGTCGAAAAAGTTTTTGTCATATAGGTTAGTCGTCGACTCCGTGAGAGGTACCGCGCTGATAATCACGTCGGCTTCTGCGGCGAGAGCAGTCAGCTCATTTGAAAGACCAACGTAGTCAACGAAGGCGGGGCCGGTGCGGCTGCTGTTTCGAGTTGCGGATACCTGCATGCCTAAAGCATCACCGAATCTAGCAACTTCAGTACCTATGCCACCGAGTCCGACAACGAGTAATTTTTTACCGACTACTGATGTCATGTTTTCGCGTGCACCTCTTGCCCAAGTGCCTGTCTTCATTTCTCTAACAAAACGAGGTAAGTCGCGGGCGAGTGACATCATCATCGCTATTGCATGCTCTGCAATAACAGGAGATTCCATTTTCTGCATATTGGTGAGAATGACCTCGCCGCTGGCTATTTTGGGGATGTCTACACAATTCTCAACGCCTGCACCTGTTCTCTGCATCCAGAGTAAATTTTCGGCGGTTTCGATGAATGCAGCACCGCAGCCACCAATGTAGGCATCAGCACCTTTAGCTTCGGCGAGAGCGTCTCTCGTTGAACTAACAGTCACAAATTCAATGTCTGGGTACGTACGCCTTACGGCATTTACATCGATTACGCGGGCCTGCAAGAGTATTTTATCCACACCGGACCAACCAGGTAGATCGCGAGTAGGCGTTGTGGCGGCCTCAATCCCGGTTTGTTCTATTAGCTGCTCGACTGAAATTTGTGCCTGAGCTAATTGAATAAAAGAGAGAAGGACAATGCATGTCTTAAGGGTATTTCTAATCACGTGAGGTCCTCATTTAAAATTGCACAGTGTGCAGGGAGCGCGTCAGCGCAGCTAACAAAAGCTTATACTTTAAGCGTGTTATAAAATACTTCTATTTGTTGACGCTGTTCAGCATTTGGTAAACGCCCCATAGCGGCACCAATATTATCTTCTAAGTGATGTATCTTTGTTGTGCCTGGGATAGCGCAGGTAATTGCCGGGTGCGAGACGACATATTTTAAAAATAGTCTAGCCCATGAAGTTGCATCAAATTCTGCTGCCCACGTAGGTATTTCGTGACCTTTAACTGCACTGAATAAACTTCCTCGACCAAAGGTTAAATTGGCGACTACAGCGACACCTTTATCGGCGGCAAGTTTTAGTATCCGTTTTTCAGCTTCACGATCTGCTAGTGAGTAATTGACTTGAATAAAATCTAGGGATTCTGATTCGAGAATATTGGCCATGTCGCTATATTGCGAACTTCTTGAGGTGGTAATGCCCAAATAGCGAATTTTTTTCGCAGCTTTTGCTTCGCGTAAAATAGGTAAATTCTTTTGCCAATTTCTCATGTTATGTACAGAGACTAAATCCAATGAGCCAGATTTTAATTTATTTGTGGATGAGTTTATTTGAGTTTGTGTTTCTTGTCCGCCGCTGCGATCGCATTTAGTGGCGATAAAAAATTGATCTTTGAAATCAAGTTGTTCGACAAGATTACCGATAACACTTTCTGAACTGCCATAAGAGGGGGCAGTGTCAATGAGCTTGCCACCATATGCAGCGAATCTTGCTAATGTTTCTTTTAGTGGTGCCATAGCGGTAGGATTATTACCAACACCATAGCGGTTAGTGCCAATGCCGATAACTGGAATTTTTTCACCGGTGGATGGTATGGCTTTAGTGATTAAAGGCGAATTCTGTGTTTGCGAAAATGCGGCATGGCTTAATAATGAGGTAGGTGTTGTTGCGAGTAAAGCTGCAGATTTTAATAGCGTACGACGGTTAAGCATTGGAATGTCCCCTCAATAATGAATGGATGAACTACCAAAATTTATGTCTAAACTAATAATTTTATGGTCGGAAAGCACGACTATTTGATATTGCTAGCTAACAAGTATTGAAGCCGCGCCCAATAGTAAAAGCAATTGAACGAGGCTTCAATAATTTCTTTCTGTTATCAGCTTTGTGCTATTGGTGTTGCCCCCAAGTCTCCAGAACTTGCTTGCTTTTTCTTTGATGAAACCAAGCCACGTAAGTCTTCTAGAATGAGATACATTGCTGGAACGAGCAATAAACAAATAATGGTAGCGAAGATAATGCCGTAGCCCAATGATATAGCCATAGGTATCAGGAATTTTGCCTGTCGTGAGGTTTCGAAAATCATCGGCGCTAAACCACCAAAGGTGGTGATGGTCGTCAGCAAGATAGGACGTAAGCGACGCATACCTGCCATCTGGATGGCATCAAAAGAACTGGCACCTTCGTTACGTTTATCATTGGCGTAAGTAATCATGACCAAACTATCATTCACCACAACACCCGATAACGCAATAATGCCGAGTACGCTCACCATGCTTAGTCCGTATCCCATGATTAAATGACCAAGCACGGCGCCGATAACGCCGAAGGGAATGGCAAGCATAATCAATAGTGGCTGACTGTAGCTATTGAATGGAATAACTAACATGGCATAGAGAACAAACATGGCAATTATGACGGAAAATCGTAGACTTGAAGCACTGTCTTCAATTTGTGCCTGATTGCCACGGAAGCGTACACTCAAACCAGGGAAGTCGGATTCTAACTGTTGCAGAATGCCATCATTAAGCGCTGCAATAATAATACTGGTTTGACTGTTTGGCGTAACGTTAGCCGCAACACGAATAACGCGCCTACCTGATTGGCGGGTAATACTGGTGTAAGCATGGCCGCGTTTAACCGTAGCTACTTCATAGAGTGATACAAAATCACCAGAGGGCGTGATTAGTTTCAATTGGTTTAAATCATATTCTGAATCACGCTGGTCTGCTCTTAAACGAACCAACACTTTTATTTCATGCCGACCACGTTGTTGACGAGAAGCTTCATTACCATAAAAGGCGGCACGGACTTGACTTGAAATATCACTAACGGTCAATCCTAGCTGTTCACCTTTGGGTAATAATACAAAATCTAACTGTTCTTTACCTTGAGTAAAGCCATCGGTGATGTCGCTAACAATCGGGTATACAGTTAACTGTTCGGCGAGTGACTCGCCAGCTTGTCGTAGCGTATCAACATCGCGATGTGATAGCTCAACTGTTAGGGCCCGGCCACGACCCGGGCCACCAATGTCAGATTCGAATAATAATGATTCTACGCCAGTTACCTCGCCTAAAATGGTTCGCCACAATGCAACGACTTCAGCGGTTTCAGTATTGCGAGTTTCTTCTGCTTCTAAGTAAAATTCGACACTGAGATTGTTTTCACTGATCGTACTTTCATAACCTTGGAAATTACCTTCGCGGCCAATTTCATCCATAACGTTTTGAAGGCTATTGGTTACTCGCTGTTCCATAGCTCGCATACTTGACATAGGAGAACCGACTGGGAGCACAATGGTGACGCCGCCTGTGTCAGATTCAACGCGAGGGAATAATGAGAAGCCTGCTCGCCCGCTGGCAAGAAAGCTGGAAAGAACAATAAATACCGCTATGCCGATAAAGAAAGTGGTATAGCGCCAATTTAAACAAAGTGATAGTGCCGGTTTGTAATAACGATGGATAAAATGATCCATGCCATTGGCAAAGCGCACTTGCACGGCGGACATCGTGCTGAAGAAGCCTTTTTTCTTTGTGTTTGATTTAGTATGAGCCAAGTGAGCAGGTAATATTAATGCGGCTTCAACCCACGAAATAATAAAGACGCTAATAACAACTAACGGTACTACACCAAATATTAATCCTAGACGACCCGGTAAAAACATCAGTGGAATAAAAGCTACAATATTACTGAGGATACTAAATGTTAGCGGAGTGACAACATGCTGCATGCCTCGTATAGCAGCATCAACATTGCTATAACCGCGTTGTCGGTATTCGTAAATATTTTCACCGGCGATAATGGCATCATCCACCACAATCCCTAAGGCTAAAATAAAGGCGAACATTGAAATCATATTAATCGATACACCCATGCCCGGTAAAAACAACATGCCGCCTAGGAATGCAGTCGGAATACCTAATGTCACCCAAAATGCTAGGCGCATATCAAGGAATAGCGTGAGGAGGACCAATACAAAAATGAGACCGATAAAGGCATTTTTTAACAATAAATGTAATCTGGCTTGATAAATTTCAGATCGATCTGAGAGTACTGATATTTGAACGGCTTCTGGGAGTGTTTGTTGAATATTAGGTAAAACGGCTCTGACCGCCTCAGAAACTGCGATGGGTGTTTGGTCTCCAACGCGATAGACATTAATAGCTATTGCATTGTTACCGTTATAACGCAGGCTGCTGATGCTTTCTTCAAAGCCATCAGTAACGCTAGCAATTTCACCGAGAGTGATTGTACTGCCGTTGGCTTGTTCGATAATAGGTAGACCGGCAAAATCTTCAGCCCACTGAGCACGACTAGAAACTCTTAATAAGATTTCCCCGCCTTCAGATTTAATACTACCGCCGCCACGTTCTACGGAAGCTTGAGAAATAGCAGAAGAAATTTGCGTTAAACTAACCCCAAGTTTTTCTAGCATCAGTTGATCAACTTCAACATGTACTTCAAAACTTCGGCCGCCACGGACCTCAACTTGAGTAATGTTATCGCCATTAAGTAACTGGTCACGAACGATTTCTGCATATTCACGCAAATCCCATTCGCTGATATTACCCGATAGGTTTAGTCCTAATACCTGCCGTCTTCTTGATGACATGGACACGACGGGTGTCTCGGCTTCTACTGGCATGGTGTTAAGGTTAGATACGGCCTGCTGTACTTCGGCAAAAACTTGCATCCGATCAGCGTCTGTTAATAGTTCAGCACTAACAGAAGATGAACCTTCTGATGAGGTTGATTCAATTTCATCCAAACCATCGATATTACCGAGTGCTTCCTCAACGGCTAGCGTAATGCCTTGCTCTACTTCTTCTGGGCTGGCGCCGCTGTAAGAAACTCTAACTTGCACTTCATCAGTGGCGAAATCAGGTATGACTTCTTTTTTAATACTTTGCGTCACATAAATGCCGCCTGCAATGAGTACAACCATCAGCAGATTGGCAACTTTATTATTAAGCACCATCCATGCAATCATTCCTTTGTGGCTAACTTTCTCTAGTGTCATGATCGGTTACCTCTACCGCCTTCAGTAGATGATGCTTCATTGGGTTTACTTCTTTCTGTGGTGATTTTTAATCCGTTATAAGCATTGGCAATGTTTGTCGTTATTAATAACTCACCTTCTTTAAAATCGCCTTTAGCAAGAATACGGTTTTGTTCACGCCAGACAATATCAAGTTCATGAATTTCTAATTCACCATTACTATTTGTCCATATTTGGTTGCCGTTATGAATCATCGTTTCATCCAATACCATAACGTTGTCTAAGGTATTACCAATAATTTCTACAGCGACATAGTCATTAACCATTAGCTGGGCTTTACCGGCGTTTTCTGGTTTAAGTGCTAGTGGATCATCAAGTCGTATAAGAATTTGCGCCTGACGGGTAGCGCCATCTAATTCGGGTAAGCGCTTATAAACTTCACCGGTGCGAACCTTGGTATTGCTACTACCTAGAAAGATTTTTACTTTAGAACCGGTATTTACTTGTTCATTAGCGAAAGTAAAATGAGCGAGGTAATCAATGGGTAGAGAAATTTTAATCCAAAACGTTGTGGTGTCGATCAAATCAACAATTTGCTTTGAGCTACTAACATTACTGCCTAGGTCGATGTACTTATTACTGATGATCCCAGAGAATGGCGCTCGAACTTCCGTGCGCGCAAAGTCTAATTCAGCTGACTCTAAAGAGGCTTGGCTGGAATTGATTTCTGCTTGCGCTTGAGCCAGTTGGGGTTCACGTAAAATTAATTGCCTCTGTTGTTCAGATAACTCTGTATTGAGTTGCTCAGTTAATAAATTTAATTCGCGGCTGGCAACAGCTTGCTCACCTAATTCTTGTTGGTAGCTAGCATTTGCATTCGCGAGCGTTGCTTCAGCGCGCAATATTGCTAAGCGATAATCAACGTCTTCAATTTTCGCGAGCAATTGATTTTTTTCTACTAATGTTCCAGGCGCTAAATCTCCACCGATAGAAACGATGTTGCCACTTACTTGAGGGAATAACGTTACTGATGTCGCGGCTAAAACCTCACCGTGTAATT
>CALBVI010000314.1 GCA_937969395.1 uncultured Spongiibacteraceae bacterium
GCTGTCATATTTTTTGCGATAAACCCCTCACTGTCGATGGCGAAAGCTCAAAAGAACTTTATGAGCTTGCCCAAAAAAAAGGTATCAAAACCGCTTTCGCTTCCAGCTTTAGATATATGCCACATGTGATACATGCAAAAAAACTAGTAGCAGAAGGTGCCATCGGCGAACCGCTAGAAGTCGAAAGTATTTCGCATTTCAATCTTGAACGTGACATCCCCTTTGGATGGTCGCATCGCAAAGAAGATGGCGGCGGCCGCTTGAATAATAATTTCACACACGTGCTATCAATTGTAACGTCTGTTGTTGGTGAAAAAATTCTCTCCATTATGGGTGAAGTACGCGATGATCTTGGTAAAGCGCCAATTGTAAAAGGCGTACACAACTTTAAAAATCGACGCGAACATATTCCAAAAAATTTAGACGATCCAGACTTAAAATGGGGTGAATCGAATGTTGAATGGAGCTATACCGTTCTGGCCCAGATAGAAAGTGAACACGCCTCTAAACCGGTATCGGTTTTTTTCAAACATGGCGGGCTACATCCTCATTTCGATGACAATCATATTGCTTTTTATGGCAGCAAGGGTGCCATATTTATTAAAGAACACTACGGCAGTGGACCTCTTCATTTCTATGGCGAAGATAAGGAATGGAAAGTACTCGAACTACCAGAGGAAATAGCCGCTGATATACCCGATGTAGAGGGTGACACCGAAAGAAATTGGCGTTACTTGATACGCGAAATGGTCAAGGATGTGTGTGGTGAGTCTGTCGACCCCTACCAGACTTTTAAAGAAGGCAGCCAATACCAGCAATTAATCGACATTATTCGTAAAAATAACAACTGGGTAGATGTCAGCCACCTTTCATAATGAAAGGCACTAACACTTTTAATTAAACGCGATCAGTTTACAGCAACTGAAAAGCAGCTAATAAAAACTATTATTATGTTTAAGATAAAACGTTCTATTACTTTTTTCACTCTGTGCCTGTTAATAGCAAGCTGTACTCACGTCCACGAGCGCGCCCCCACAGGCCGTTTAGTTCAGCTCTCTCATGGCACAGACCTTTCCGCCGGAGGGGAAGCTGCGTATATCGTAACGACTCCTTCGGCGGTTTTTTATCTTGGCAAAGAAGGTGGCGGTTTATCGAGTATGCTCGACAAACAAGGGATTGATTGGCTAGGTTTTAACAACAAGCAAGGCTCTGGCTGGAAAGGAGAATATCGAGGCTTTCCCAACTCGATTCATAAACAGGACGGAAGTTACTTTCACGCAATGAACGCAGGTACAGAGCCTTCAACATCAGTTGTTACCTTAGAAAACGACAATCATTTACAGATTGTTTTCACCTCAAAAAACAATCAATGGCAAGGTCAATGGGATTTTTATCCTGACCGATGTGATTTCACCATGACCAAGGTAAGTGAGGGATACAAATACTGGATTCTCTACGAGGGCGTACCCAATGGCGAGATCAATGAAACCGATTACTGGTTTGGATCTATGGATAAAAAAATACGTGAAATCCACGAACCTTTCAGCGGTGACCTACCCGGACCAGAATGGGTTGCCTTCGGCGACACTCGCTCGCCACGAGTTCTCTTTCTGCTTCAACATGAAGACGACGAAAACCTAGACGAATACTACATGAGACCTTATATGACGGTATTTGGTTTTGGTCGAAATGACGGCAGCAAATATTTCACCACACCAAAAAAATTCTCTATCGGTTTTGTCGAGTCGACCAATTATTCAGATGTAGAAAACGTTATTAAACGCATTGCTCCTTAACTGCAAAAAATTAACAACGCCTGCTCTAACAACACAAGAGCTGAAACTATTGAGAGGACTATCTATGGTTAACCAAAAGAAAAATATGCTCTTCGCCTTAACCACAACAACAAGTTTACTCGTTACGGCTTGTGCTTCTGACAACAGCTTAGACATTCCTATCTCAAACCACTTAGCGCCTTCAAATCAATTCGATCTAAGTCACTGGTCTCTTACTATACCGACAGATGAAGACGGTAATGGCGTGGCTGATTATATTGGCGTAAAAGAAATCCAAAATTATTCACACCCAGATTTTTTCTATCTCGATGACAGTGGTCACATGGTAATGACCAGTCCAAACAAAGCGACAACATCTGGAACATCAACCAACACCCGCAGTGAATTACATTATATGAGCCGTGGTTCCAACACATCTATTGGCTCTCAAGAACCGGGAAATAGCTTTGCCTTAGCAGCCAACAAAGATGTCGATCTCTATCCAGCTGTTGGCGGAATGATGCAGGTAACAATGCAAGTTGATCATGTCTCTTTAAACGCAGGTAACCCTGAAAAACCACCCGCTTATTCTGTGGTTATTGGGCAGATTCATGCAGCCAAGCAAGACAAAAAAATCAATGGCTTTGGTTACGGCAATGAACCCCTAAAGATTTCCTATAAGAAGTGGCCTCATCATAAAGCGGGTTCAATCTACTGGGCCTATGAGCGCAACCTGCCAGTAGAAGATCCTAACCGAATAGACATCGCCTATCCGGTGTGGGGTAACAACTGGGATAACCCAAACGATCCCGGTGAAAAAGGTATCGCACTCGGTGAAATTTTTAGTTACACCGTTAACGTACATGAAAATACGATGCATCTAGTTTTTGAAAGTGAACATCACGGCACCGTTCGCCATCAAATCAACCTTGCGGATAATGTCGATGCCAATGGCAATATTGATAGTGCCGACCACCCTAGGGGTTATGCCGATGAGCCCATCTACTTCAAAGCGGGCACGTACAATCAATGCAGCACCAAAGTCG
>CALBVI010000315.1 GCA_937969395.1 uncultured Spongiibacteraceae bacterium
ATATCACTATGCTGCTGATTCTCACTACCCATATGCTCTTTCATCTTTGCTAACTCTGCACGGGCCGAATCTAAATCTCCACGATTCAGGTGAATAAGAGCGCTAACATAAATGTCAGTAGCATGAGCATAATCACTAAGCCCTGCATGGCTAATTTTTACATCAGCTAACTCGCTGCCCCAGTCTTGCGTATCGACTAGATAAGCAGCACGAACCGTCGCATAACGATTCCGGTGTGACGGGTCATCTTTGCCGTACTGATTAACCTGCTTGGCGATACGTGAGATATATTCACGCGCCTCGGCATTCTTACCCATTTGCTGAAAGCCATATGGCACCCACGTTAACGCGTGATAGGCCTGACCACCGTAAGCACCATCGGGGTTAGCTTGTCGCGACACCGCCTCTTCATAAGAGCGCATATTCCTCTCAACACCTAACTCCCACATACCCAAGGCATAATAAATGTGTGACCCCATATGCAAGGCATGGACTGCCGAAGGCGCTACTTCGTTATAAACGCTTGCAGCTCGTAACCCTAAAGGCGCGTGAATGGGATCATCATAGCTATGTATGTTGTAATGCAGCGCACCAGGATGACGAGGATTCTTATCTAATATCCTTTCAGTCACAGCAGCGGCTTTCATATAGCGCGCATAATCGCGGCCACCGTAAGTCGTCACCAATATAGACAGCGCGTAGAATGCAGCAGCGTCTAAGTCATCTGGATAGCTCTCATGTAGCGCTTGCAGAGAAGCTGAATAGGCCTCCTCTCTGTCACGTTGAGTACCTGCACCAAAGAACAGAACCTCAACAGTACTTATATAATCTTTCTCGCGCTGAGTTTTTGCTCTAGCCAATCGCTCTTCCGCTGTAGCTCCGAGCCTTAGGAGTGTTTCTCTGGATTTATCTGTATCGTATCGACGCCAAAAAGACTGCTCGTAACTAAGCGCTTGCCCCCAATAGGCCATGGTGAAAGCTGGATCGATAGCGGTAGCTGATTTGAATGAAGCTCGTGCATCTTCAAATTCAAAATTATGCATTTTTAGCAGGCCCAAAATAAAGGCCTGATGTGCCTCCTTCGAACCCGTAGCCGCAAAATCAGTAGAGCCATACTCCTGCTGAGCATTAGCTGTTGACAGAAATACCGTAAAAACAAAAACAGCCACGAATCTAATCATTTTAAACATCATCATTTCAACAACCCTAGTTGATTATTTTTATTGCTATTAAAACATCTAATAAGAAAGATTTGATTCTGGGGATTATGAATGAATAAAACAATAACAACCACTGCAGTTAGCAACGGCGCTCTTAACAATTAACATCAGATCATTGATATAGCTTACAACGGCTTTTCAACAGCGAAAAAAAAGGCCGGTATTAAAAATAATACCGGCCTCTCGCTTATACATCTCTCTTATGCCTTTCTCACTCAGCTAAAGAGTAACTTCGATGTAATTTATTTCTCTGCTCTTATCGCTCGATAAACACCGACCATAGCAACACAGAGGACTAGCGCGCCAAACGTGAACAGCACATCACCAACTACCCGCGACCAAACCATAGACTCCATAAAGGGGCTGTGAATAAACTCGGCGGAACGAACAAACCAATAACCATACACATTAGCGTTGTAGGTCTGCCAGAGTCCGGCTGGTAATAGTGCGATGACAATCATAAGTGCTAAACCAGCATTCAAACTCCAAAACGCCCAGTTCATCCAGCGATCATTCCATTGATAGTTAACCGCCATGCCTCGCAAACAGAACAACATCAAGCCAATACCGAGCATGCCATAAACACCAAACATAGCGCCGTGACCATGTGCCGCGGTAGTGTTTAAGCCCTGCATATAATACAACGCAATTGGCGTGTTAATGAGAAAGCCCAATAACCCAGCACCGACTAAATTCCAAAAAGTAACGGCGGCAAAGTACTTAAGTGGCCACTGATAAAAATGCGTCCACGTCGCTTGTTTTTCCAACTTGGTATGCCTCGAACCCAATGACCGTCAAAGGAACAACTTCTAACGCTGAGAAAACGCCGCCCAATGCGATGACTGAAATAGGTGTACCACTGAAATACAAGTGGTGAAAAGTACCCAATACACCACCGGCAAGAAATACGATAGTCGCAAACAGTACCGATATTGTTGCTGTTGTTCCTCTGAGCAAACCCATTTTTACAAACAACAAGGCAATAATTGTCGTTGCAAAAACTTCAAACACACCCTCAACCCATAGATGAACAACCCACCAGCGCCAATATTCTACAATGCTGATATGGGTATGCTCTCCCCACGTTAAACCTGCACCGTAAAGCAAACCAATAGCGACAGACGCTACAATAAGTAAAACAATGAGCGATCGATTTTCGCCGTTGCGTAACGCGGGTAATAAAGCGCGAAACATCAGTATTAACCAAACTAATAAACCGACAAACAAAAATAATTGCCAGAACCTCCCTAGATCTACGTATTCATACCCCTGATGACCAAACCAAAAATTCATCGTTAGATTAGAGAACGCTTGATTAACCCCCAACCATTCACCGACAAAAGAACCGACAACGATAATCAACAAACACACGTATAAAAAGTTAACACCAAGACGTTGAAATTTTGGTTCATGTCCAGATATCAATGGTGCTACGTACAAACCAGTTGCCAGCCAAGCTGTTGCAATCCAAAACACAGCCAATTGTGTATGCCAAGTTCTAGTGACGCTGTAGGGAAGATAATCTGCCAGCGGAAACCCGTAAAAATCTTGTCCCTCTACCGCGTAGTGCGCAGTAATAATGCCCAGCACAATTTGTAAGCCAAACAGCATTATCACCGTCCAAAAATATTTCGCGGTTGCTCGCATTGACGGTGTTTGAATAGCCTGCGATAACAAATTATCTTTCGACACACCCTCTTCAGGTGCCAAGTCATCACGCCATATATCGTATTGCTGCACATAGAAAAATACCAACGCACCAATACCTGCAAGCAGTAACATCACACTAAG
>CALBVI010000316.1 GCA_937969395.1 uncultured Spongiibacteraceae bacterium
AGTGCAAAAACATTAAACAAAGAGATGTCAGGAAAACAGCTGCCGGCTGAGGTCGCTAATTTTCTCCAAGGTCCATGGCGAGAATCTATGCGCCTCATCATTATTCACCAAGGCGCCAATAGCGAAGACTGGAAAAAAATATTGCTGTTAACAGAAACTCTGGTGTGGAGCGTTCAGCCAGACAACAATGATGACAATAAAAAACATCAATTAATTCTTGATTCCATTTCAGAACTGTCAGAACAACTTCGCGAGAGTACTAGCAACTTATATCACGACAACAACCTAGATCAAGAATTAGCAAAGGTTGAGCAAGTACATTTAAAAATATTGCGGGGAGAAAAACTCAACTACCAAGCTTTCGACCTAATAGATAGCACCAACCCTTTAGTTAATTCACAAGTATCAATAAGTTCAACACTTATTGAAAAGGTATCATCGTTTGAAGCGGGGCAATGGTTTATTGATCATTCAAACAAAGAAGAAAACCGCATAAAACTATGCTTAAAAATAAGTTCAGCCCAGCAATTATTATTCACTAATTTTATCGGCATCAAGGCAGCGCAATATAGCTTTGAGGAGTTTGCCTATCTCTTATCATCAAATACTATAAAACCTCTATCAAACCAAGACCCTCTACGTGCAACAGCTGAAAAAATACTATCCACACTATTTAATTCCTATCAGCAACGACAAGCACAAACCAAAGAAAAACAGATCCATGAACAAAAAATTATTCGGGAAAAACTGGAAGAACGTAAAACGGCCCGAAGGAAAGCACTAAGAGAAGCACAAGAAATAGCTATCGAAAAAGAAAATACACAACAAAAAATCAATCAAGAAAAACGCCATCTACAAGAAATAACGCAACAGAAAGCGCAGCAAAAGCAACTACTTTCCAATATAGAAAAATTACAGATTAGTGCCAGAGTCGAATTTATTGAAGATAACAACAAATCTGTCTGTAAAATAGCTGCTATTTTACCAGCCAATGAGCAGTATATTTTTGTTGATCGCGCTGGCATTAAACGCTATGCAATAAACAAACAACAATTAGCAAAAAAACTGCTAGAATCCTCCGCTAAAATTATCGATTACGGAAGTAGCTTTGACAACACCTTAGAAAAGGTCGTTAACAACTTGCGAGCAAGGAAAAAACAATGATAAATCACGATGATAATCGCTCAGAATCACGCATCAATCAAGCGGCCACTATTTTTTTAGAAGTTTGTTCTAGTGACCCCGATGGCAATGCTGCACCGCAAGTTATCATTTGTAATAGCGTTGATATTTCAGCCAATGGTATACAAATCCAAATAGATCAAGACGTAGCCATCGGCAGCATTCTAAGATTATGCGTCGACATTCATAATAATGAAGAAGAAATCTACCTCGTTGGCGAAGCTAAATGGGTAAACCGCCACGATGGTCACTACAATATAGGGTTTGAATTATATGACGCTGAAGGCACCGATATTTTAGGCTGGAAAAACATCATTGCAGAGATGCTAACAGCCTAAATACATCGCTCAATCCTTAGGTAAAAATGGATTAATAGGAGCGTCTTCACTATCGTCCTCAGGCATCTTCTCCAAACTCAAGCTATACCCACCTGCGGAACCACCAGGTTCATCGTCACTCAGCTTTATTTTCAAGCGTAAATTATTGGCAGAGTCAGCATTTTTAATCGCCTCATCAAATGAAATTTTTCCCTCTTGATAAAGTTTAAACAGCGCGGTATCAAAAGTTTGCATACCTAAATTTTCAGACTTCTGCATAATCTCTTTTATTTCTTCAAGTTCACCACGCAAAATTCTTTCCTTGATAGTTGCGGTGCCCAATAACACCTCAACAGCCGCCACACGTTTGTTATCAATGGTAGGAATTAAGCGCTGCGAGATAATGGCTTTCATATTAGAGGCCAAATCCATTAATAACTGAGGGCGACGCTCTTCAGGGAAGAAATTAATAATGCGGTCCAATGCCTGATTTGCATTGTTCGCATGTAAAGTCGATATTGCTAGATGCCCCGTTTCAGCAAAAGACAAACAGTGCTCCATAGTTTCACGCTCTCGCACTTCGCCAATTAAAATAACATCTGGAGCCTGCCTCAAAGTATTTTTCAAGGCATTGTGAAAACTGCGCGTATCAACACCTACTTCGCGCTGATTAACGACCGACTTTTTATGCCTATGGACAAATTCAACAGGATCTTCAATCGTGATAATGTGTCCCGCGCTAGTACTATTACGATGATCAATCAATGCCGCTAATGACGTTGACTTACCGGAGCCAGTCGCCCCCACAAAGAGCACTAAACCGCGTTTCTCGTTGATAATCTTTTTCAAAATTTGAGGTAAATTCAAATCGTCAAAATTGGGGATTTGAACTTTGATATTGCGCACCACAATAGAAATTTCATTGCGCTGGCGGAAAATATTAACCCGAAAACGGCCAACGGATGGAATTGAATAAGCTAAATTCATCTCCAGTTCTTCTTCAAATTTTTCTATCTGGGTAGCATCCATCAACTCATAAGCTATCTTCTGAATAGCCCCTGGCTGCAGCGCTACTTTCTCCAATGGCTTTAACACTCCCTGAAACTTAGCACAGGGAGGCGCACCGGTACTCAAGTACAAATCCGACCCGTCTTTAGTTGCTAAAATTTTTAAATAATCTTCGAATTCCATTATTGTCCTCTTTAAATCCTATTCAGATTTAACCTACTATTGAGCTATGATGGTAACTGTCATTACAGCCGTTTAGTCCTATGCAGCCATAAGCATAGCTGGTCTCGGAGTATTTCAAATGTCTTTTAAAACATTTAACAGCTTTTATCGCTTTTATCTGCAAGAGCACAGCAACCCTCTTTGTCGCTACTGTCACTATATCGGTCTAACGCTGGTTATCTTTATTGTTGCGGCTAGCTTTTTTACCCAACACTATTATTTCTTATTAAGCACTCCATTTGCTGGCTATGGCTTCTCGTGGATTGGCCATTATTTTTTTGAGAAAAACAAACCCGCTAGTTTTTCTCATCCGCTCTATAGCTTCATAGCAGACTGGCGTATGTTTTTTGATTGGCTAGTATCGCCACTACATACACCAGATAAACGTTAATCAATAATTATTGGCCAAATCGAGCACCGCCACTATTAAGATAAGCCAACTCCTGCGCTGTTGATTCTCGTTGCAAACTCTCATTGCGGTGGGGAAAACGACCAAACTGCTGAATAATCTCTCGGTGATGGATAGCAAACCTCAAACTTGATTGTAGATATTTCTCACCCGAGTTAGGCGCTTGTAGCAACAATTGCTCAAATAACTCAACGGCTTGATTTTGATCCGACAATTGTTCTGAATGTTCAAACGGCATATAAAAAAAGCTGCGCTGCACCCATGTTAATTGTAGGTCGACGCCATTTTCCACCCCCTCTTTCACGATGACTAGAGCTTGAGCATCACTAGCAAACGCCTCACCGTCACCACGGTGAATATTACGAGAAAATTGATCTAGCAATAGCACTAACGCCAGCGTGCCTTGGGGTGTATTGCACCAATCCTTTAACAAATCAGCTTTGGCACTTTGCAGCCAAGGGGCAAATTGCTCTCTAATATCTTGATCTAATGCTTCGCCACCGCCATACCAAAGCGCCTGCTGCTGGCCTATTTCAAAACCATCACCGATATCTGCGAACCAAAAGTTTAATATAGACTCAATCATGCTCATATTTACTGTATCTGCTGTCATTCTTCACCTCCCGACAATTAACCACTAAGCCGTTTAATCTAGCCGCTGCTTATGCACAACCCTTGTACATGATTAACACCGCGATTAGAATGCCCATCTGATAGCTGACGCGCAATAACAATGCGCCTGTGGAGACCACCTTTTGCCCAATCAATTTCGTGAACGCCTAAATTTTTTAGGTAGCCTCTCAAGTCAATCGAACAACATTAACAGCCCCAATTTACTGACTCAAATTCAGCGCGGGATTGAAAAGGAAAGCTTGAGAATCACCCCCGAGGGCAAACTGGCTCAGACGCCACACCCAAAAGGTCTAGGCTCACCGCTGACTCACCCGCATATTACAACGGACTTTTCTGAAGCCTTATTAGAGCTAATTACGCCGGTATCTACCAGCATCGAGGAAACATTAGACTGTCTCGACCAGGTACACCGCGCAACTTATCCTCAACTAGATAACGAAAAATTATGGACCGCCAGCATGCCCTGCGTGCTTGAAGGCAACGAAAAAATTCCCGTTGCGCAATACGGTAGCTCCAATGTTGCCACGATGAAAACGGTTTATCGCAAAGGCCTAGGCCACCGCTATGGCCGCGTCATGCAAACTATCGCAGGCATTCATTATAATTTTTCCTTGCCCGACTCGCTGTGGCAACAATTGCAACAACAAGACAACGACACTAGACCTCTTCAAGACTATAAAACCGACGCCTACTTTAAATTGATTCGTAATTTCAAACGTTGCTCGTGGCTTCTTGTCTATCTATTTGGCGCATCACCTGCAGTTTGTAAAAGCTTTCTCAATGGTCACGATCATAAACTGGAAAGCTTTGACGACCACAGCGCCTATCTCCCCTATGGCACAGCACTGCGCATGGGTGATTTAGGTTACCAGAGCAGCGCGCAAGATAATTTAGCCATTTGCTATAACAGCCTCGATAACTATATCAGCACACTTCGCTCGGCTATTACTGACAGTCACACCGATTATGACAAAATCGGACTAAAAGCAGGCGGCGAATATAAGCAGCTCTCAACCGCGTTATTACAAATTGAAAACGAGTTCTATAGCCCCATCAGGCCAAAGCGAGTCACTCACTCTGGTGAGACACCACTGGGGGCATTACTCAATCAAGGCATCGAATATATTGAAGTGCGCTGCATTGATATCAATCCTTATTTACCCCTGGGAATAGACGCTGAGCAGATACGTTTTCTCGATTGTTTCTTACTTAACTGCTTATTTAATATTAGCCCGATGTGCGATGCTGCAGATCGTCAGCGTATCGATAATAACTTCAAGAAAGTGGTAAACGAAGGTCGCAAACCTGGATTAATGCTAGAGACTGAAAAAGGCGATCGTAGCTTACAAGAGTGGGGCAACGAATTACTCAACGGTATTGAAGACATTGCTAAGTTATTAGATGACGCTCATGGCGGCGATGATTATCAACAAAGCTGCATGCAACAACGTAAAAAACTGGCTAACTCCGACCTTACGCCGTCGGCAAAAATACTTGCCGATATGAAAACTAACGATCAAACGTTTTACGGCTATGCCATGAAG
>CALBVI010000317.1 GCA_937969395.1 uncultured Spongiibacteraceae bacterium
TATTGCCTTTGTTGCGGGGTTACTCATTATCCCCGCTATTTACGTAGCTAAGCAGCATGGGGCGGATATTTTTACGGAGCAAGGAACGTTAATTACCGGACCGGATTTAATTTTCAAAGTATTGCCCGCGCTATTTCAAACAATGGGGTCTGTCGGTGTTTTTATTGCGTTTGCTTTTTTTATGTTGATGTCGATTGCATCGTTAACATCATCCATTTCTATGCTGGAAGCTCCTGTGGCTTTACTTGAAGAAGAAACCTCTGCCACGCGAACTAAGGCAACACTTATTGTTGGTGGTGTTATCTTTTTTATCTCAACGGTTATTTTATTAAATTTCGGTGACTTATTTGGCTTAGTAGTTGATCTTACCACTGTTTACAGTCAGCCTATTTTAGGGGTTTTGTTATGTGTTTTTGCCGGTTGGATTTGGCGAAGAGATAGCTTGCTTGCTGAATTGAAAAGTGGTCATGAAAATATTGAAGACTCTTTGTTTTGGAAAATATGGCCAGTGTATGTGCGGTTTTTATGCCCTGTGTTTATTGGCGCTGCATTTATTCAGAGTGTTGTGTTTTAAACGACTTTAAATAATTTACCTCTAACTGTTTTTCGATAAGCCAGCGGTGTTTGTGTCATTACTTTTTTAAAGCGCGCGCAAAAATAGCTGCTGTTTTGATAGCCGCAATTTTCAGCAACTTCTGCAATACTTAAATTGCTTGTGCGTAATAACTCCTTGGCATTATTTAGACGTAAATTCTGTAAATACTCACCTGCTGTAATCCCCACGGCTTGTTTGAATCGACGATTAAGTGTTCGTAAGCTTAACTGCAAATACGCCGCTAAATCACTAAAAAGAATGTCTTCTTGGCTGTTTGATTGCAGCCATTCTTGAGCGAGAATAATACTCTCATCCTGGTGAAGGTTGGTGTCAAATTGTGCGTAGGCATGGCTTTCAAATGGACGTCTAATTTCAGGAGAGAATTGCCCTTCAACTTGCTTGGCAATGTTATGGCCATAGAAACGGTCAATCAAATGGACGATTAAATCGGCCACTGAGTTAACACTGCCCGCGCAATAAATATTATCGGCTTGGGTGATAAGGTATTGCTGTTTTAATTCAACCTGCGGGTAGCGTTGCGCAAATTGCTTACCATAAAGCCAGTGTGTTGTTGCCGGTTTGTGGTCGAGTAACCCCGCTTCAGCTAAAAAACAGCTGCTGGTTCCTACCGCGCAAATGAGCGAATCTTGCTGGGCTAAATTTTTTAACCAAGGAATGATCGTTGGATGTTGTCGTAGTGCTTTTATGGGGTTGCGCCATAGCGCTGGCAGGATGATTAAGTCACTCTGTTTTATCTCTGTAAAAGTGCTGGTGGCATAAAGCGTAAGCCCACTTGAGCTGACAACAGCTTCTTTCTTATAGCTGACCAATTGAATATTGATCGGCTTAATGCGCCGGTCTTTGCCCCGTGCCATCTCATTGGCAGCATTTAGCATTTCCATTGGCAGGCTAATGCTAGAGACGAGGCTTTGTTCTAATAAGACAATTGAGACGTTTTGCATGCTTTTTAGTCGTGCGAGTTGATGTTGTCGTTATATTAGCATTATCTGTCTTTTTTGTTGTATTTTATCTGGGCAATCAAGACTACAATATCCCGCATTAAATTAGCTGTTAACTACATTGTTGATCTGCTTCATTGATCTTTTTTTGGGATTTATAGATAGATCGCTTAATGGTTAAGTATTGACAGTTTTAGGTTATTAGATAAAGCATTAATGAGATAAAACTATGACGCGCATCCCTGTTATTGTTGGCTTTGGTGGAATTAATCCTGCCGGCAGAAGTTCTTTTCATCATGGTTACCGCCGGACGGTATTGGATGCGTTGAACGATAAAGACAGCGCTAAAACGTATCAAAGCCTTGCGGCGTTAATGAGGGTTGATCAATCAAAACCATTATCAGCAGAGCAAAAGCAGTTTATTCGGGATCACACCTTAATTCGTAAAATCGAAAAAGAGCTATTTGATGTTGATAAGGTCGTCTGGAATAAGCGGATGCCAGTTGGTGTAACCGATGATAAAACCGCTAGTTTTACCACCAGAGCGCGTAACTTACCGGAAAGCTACCCTTCAAATTGGACGGTTACTGAACTGCCTAACAAGATGGTGCAAGTTGATATTCAAGGTGATACTGAGTTTCTATTACCGACATGGCGAGATGCGCCAGTAAAAGCAGCGGGCCAATTACCCAGCGGCTTTGATCCATCAAAGCTCTATCAATCTCGAAATCATCCACGTGGGCTACAGATGGCTGTTTATGGCGCATCTGATGCAGTTAAATCCGTCGGTATTGATTGGGAAACGCTAACAGCGAATGTTTCACCTGATCAAATCAGTGTCTACGCCGGTAGTGCCATGGGCCAGCTTGATCAAAATGGTTCTGGCGGCATGATTGGTGGCCGCTATAACGATAAAAGAGCTACCTCAAAACACGTTGCTTTTGGCTTACCTGAGATGCCAGCAGATTTTATCAATGCCTATGTCCTTGGTAGCTTGGGTAATACGGGTACGGCTATTGGTGCTTGTGCCTCTTATTTGTATAACTTAAAGCAAGCGGTCAATGACATTAAAACCGGTGCGGCGCGTATTGTATTGGTTGGCAATAGTGAGGCAGGTGTTGTCTCTGATGTTATGGAAGGTTATGCGGCTATGGGCGCATTGGCGACGGATAAAGAATTAATGGGCCTAGATGGCTCTGCAGTTCCTGATTATCGCCGCGCAGCAAGGCCTTTTAGTAGCAACTGTGGTTTTACCATGGGCGAATCGTCACAGTATGTGATGCTAGTTGATGATGAATTAGCCGTTGAATTAGGAGCGACAGTTTATGGCGCGGTTACCGATGTTTTTGTAAATGCTGACGGCCATAAAAAATCGATTGCTTCTCCAGGTGTCGGTAACTACATCACTGTTATGAAAGCTGCGGCTGCGGCTCGCGCTATCTTAGGTGAAGAGTCTTTACGTCAACGATCTTTTGTACAATCCCATGGTACGAGTACACCTCAGAACAGAGTGACGGAATCACATATCCTCAATGAAACGGCCAAAACCTTTGGTATCGATAGTT
>CALBVI010000318.1 GCA_937969395.1 uncultured Spongiibacteraceae bacterium
AAAGTGCTCTGTTAACGACAAGCCGATATTTTCTTCCGGTTGCAGTAAGGCGAACAGTGTTGCTTTCTCAGTATGGTCGGGGCAGGCGGGGTAGCCCGGTGCTGGGCGTATGCCGCTGTAGCGCTCTTTGATTAACTCTTCATTGGTTAATGATTCGTCGCTGGCATAGTTCCAGAACTCTTTACGTACGCGTAAATGCATATGTTCTGCAAAGGCTTCTGCTAAGCGGTCTGCTAAGGCTTTAACCATAATGGCGTTGTAGTCATCGCCATCATCTTCATATTTTTTGGCGAGTTCATCAACACCAATGCCGGCGGTTACTGCAAAGCCGCCAATATAGTCTTGGGCCTTGTCATCTTTGCTGGCAATAAAGTCCGCAAGGCTTAAGTTGGCTTTGCCGTTAGGCTTTTTCGTTTGCTGGCGAATATGATGTAGTGTTGTTAACACTTCCGTGCGTGAATCATCTTTGTATAGCTCTATGCTATCAGCTTCATAACGCGCCGCTGGCCAAAAGCCAATAACGCCTTTTGCTTGAATAAGTTTTTCATCAATTAGCTTGCGCAGCATTTTTTGTGCGTCACTAAAGAGTGAACGTGCGGCTTCACCGACGACGTCATCTTCTAAAATACGCGGGTATTTACCTGCTAAATTCCAGGCGATAAAGAAGGGTGTCCAATCCATGGTTTCAAGTAGCGTGTCTAAATCGTAGTCATCGAAAACTTTGACGCCTTGAAAGGTTGGTACGGGTGGCGTGTAGTTATCCCAATCAAATTTAAAGCCATTGTCGATGGCCTGTTGATAAGACATTCTCTGGGCTTTTGGTTTTCTGTTGGCGTTGCGCTCTCTGATAATGGCGTATTCATCGCGACGCTCTTGAATAAAGCCAGCACGTTGTTTGTCATTCATCAATAGGCTGGCTACAGAAACACTGCGCGAAGCATCGGGCACGTAAACCGCGCCTGAATTTTGATATTGAGGTTCAACCTTAACCGCCGTGTGGGCTTTTGAGGTTGTTGCGCCGCCAATCATTAGAGGAAGGTTCATATCTTGGCGTTGCATTTCTTTTGCGACATAAACCATCTCATCTAGCGATGGTGTGATTAGGCCACTGAGGCCAATGATGTCAGCTTTTTCGTCTCTAGCTACCTGTAATATTTTGTCGCAGGGCACCATGACGCCAAGGTCAATGATTTCAAAGTTGTTACATTGTAAAACAACACCCACAATATTTTTTCCAATGTCATGAACATCACCTTTAACGGTGGCCATGACAATTTTACCGTTGCTTTGCGCTTTGCCATCTTTAGCGGCATCAATAAAGGGTGTTAGATGGGCAACGGACTGCTTCATTACTCGCGCGCTTTTTACCACTTGCGGTAAAAACATTTTACCGCTGCCAAATAATTCGCCAACGACATTCATGCCGTCCATCAGTGAGCCTTCAATAACATCGATAGGGCGTTCGGCTTCAAGACGAGCGGCTTCGGTGTCTTCAATGATGTAGGCGTTAATGCCTTTGACGAGAGCGTGCTCTAATCGTTTGGCGACGGGTAAGTCTCGCCATTCTAAATTCTCTTCCTGTTTGACGGTTCCGTCGCCAGCATAATTGGCGGCTATATCGAGCATGCGCTCGGTGGAGTCGTCACGGCGGTTGCTGATAACATCTTCAACATGGTCACGTAATATATCAGGGATGTCGGCATAAATGGCTAACTGGCTGGCGTTAACAATACCCATGGTTAGACCAGCTTTTATCGCGTGATATAAAAATACTGCATGAATCGCTTCGCGTACTGGGTTGTTACCGCGAAAAGAAAAAGAAACGTTACTGATGCCGCCAGAAATTTTGGCGTAGGGCAGTTCGCGGCGAATATATTCGCAGCTATTGATAAAGTCGACAGCATAGTTGTTGTGTTCTTCGATACCGGTCGCCACAGCAAAAACATTGGGGTCAAAAATAATGTCTTGTGGGGGAAAGCCTACTTTGTCTACTAATACATCGTATGAGCGTTTACAAATTTCATTTTTGCGCGTTTCTGTATCGGCCTGACCATCTTCGTCAAACGCCATAACAATAATAGCTGCGCCATAGCGCATGCACAGTTTTGCTTTTTCGATGAACTCGTCTTCACCTTCTTTTAAACTGATCGAGTTGACGACAGATTTACCTTGGATGCATTTTAAACCGGCTTCGATGATTTCCCATTTAGAGGAGTCGACCATGATAGGTACGCGACAAATATCGGGTTCGGCTGCGATGAGTAATAAAAACTTAACCATGGCTGCTTGCGAATCAAGCATGCCTTCATCCATATTGATATCGATGATCTGCGCGCCATTTTGCACTTGGTCTAACGCAATTTCTAAGGCCGTGTCGTAATCTTCTTCAATGATTAATCGTTTGAATCGAGCGGAGCCGGTGATATTGGTGCGTTCGCCAACATTAACAAACAGTGAGTCTTCATCAATAACAAAAGGCTCTAAACCGCTGAGGCGGCAGGCGGGTGCTATTTCTGGAATTGGTCGTGGCGAATATTTTGCCACGGTTTCGGCGATGGCCTTAATGTGTGCTGGTGTTGTTCCGCAACAGCCACCGACGATATTTAAAAATCCGCTAGCAGCAAATTCATCAATAATGGCGGCCATTTCTTCAGGTGTTTCGTCGTACTCACCAAACTCGTTAGGAAGTCCTGCGTTAGGGTGTGCGCTAACATGCGTATCGGCATTAATTGATAATGCCTGTACATAAGGGCGTAATTCTTTTGCGCCTAGTGCGCAGTTTAATCCGATGCTTAATGGCTTGGCATGTGCGACGGAATACCAAAAGGCTTCTGTGGTTTGGCCGGATAGGGTGCGGCCGCTGGCGTCAGTAATCGTGCCGGAAATCATAATAGGCAGTTCAAAGCCGAGCTTTTCAAACACGCCTTGTATGGCAAAAATAGCCGCTTTGGCATTGAGTGTATCAAAGGAGGTTTCGATAAGAATAATATCGGCGCCACCTTCTATTAAGCCTTCAGTGGCGATGGAGTAATCAGCAACGAGTTGGTCAAAGGTGATGTTACGAAAGCTAGGGTCGTTAACATCGGGCGATATGGTTGCTGTGCGGCTAGTCGGTCCAATAACACCGGCAACAAAGCGAGGCCTGTCCGGTGTTTTCGCGGTCATTGCATCTGCGGCTGCTCTTGCAACTGCAGCGCCGGCAACA
>CALBVI010000319.1 GCA_937969395.1 uncultured Spongiibacteraceae bacterium
TTTGCCTCAGGTTGACGATTGTTTGAATTTATTTTGCTGCGAAAACGATCAACTGCCGCCTGACTATTGTCAATAAAGCTAAGCTCTATCCGTGCGCGCATAAGATGGAAGTCGATAGAGTCGGTGTATATTTTTTTTGGCTGTTGCCGCGAACGGTTGCGGGCATCGGTAATCCGGCTTTCCGTAACGGGATGTGAGAGTAAAAATTCGGGTAGTTGGCTGGATGAATACCGGGATATTTGCTGCATTTTTTCAAACATACCTGCAGAGGAGCTAGGGTCCATTCCCGCCCGAATTATTGTTTGCATGCCTAAGCGGTCGGCTTCCTGTTCGTGTAGGCGGCTATAGCGCAATTGGCTTTGTAAATTGGCAGCTTGCGTACCATAGATAGCGGCTATACCTGCGTCACCGCCTACTGTTGCGGCTAGTACAACGCCCGCTAAAAGGCCGGCAAGTGTTGGAATTGTACTGCGTTGTTGAGCTTCGACACCCCGTGCGAAATGGCGCTGACTAAGATGCGATAATTCGTGAGCGAGAACGGAGGAGAGCTGCCCCTCGGTTTCAGCTTGTAATAACAAGCCGTTATGGACGCCAATAACACCACCAGGCACTGCAAATGCGTTAATAGTCCGGTTGTTAATCACGACAATTTCTAAGCGACGGTCTTTCAACTCGCTATAGGTTGCAAGATTATAAGTTAATTCTTCAATATAATTTTGCAGTAGTGGGTCGTTGATGACTTCAACTTGTCCGCGTAAGGCTTTGAGCCAAGCTCTGCCAAGTTCATATTCTTTTTGCAGAGAAAATGTCGAGGAGCTGGTATCGCCCAGTTCCGGTAATTGCAGTTGGTTGTCAGTATTTACTTGGGCGTATAGCGGCGGGCTCAAAATACAGCAGCTCGCGAAAAAGACGATGAAGATAGTCTTGATGGTGGCCACGAAGTTAAGGAATCCTGACAACTTATGTATAGGTATGCTCAATTTAATAAAATACTGCTTCTATGTTGTTGTGACCTCTGATGACAGGCATTGCGTTTAGCCCTTGATATTTATTGTCACGTTGAATGAAGTCATTGAAAAACGGCACTGTAACAACCATATTGTTTTTCTGAGTTGATGTCTATTTTGTACTTGGTTAATCCATAACCATTTTCTATATTGGTAAGACCCCAGAGGCTTAAAATAATTTCTTATTATCACTCTATTTTTAGCGTTAGCGCTAGTTTTTAGCTTTGGCGCGAGCATTCATAGGACTATACTGACCGCCTTATGGATTTATAGTCTGATGGTGTTAGTCATGGCGGCAATAGAGAAAGATGTTATTAAGCGTGTCGATGCACAGGGTTTAAATTGCCCTATGCCGCTGTTAAAGGCTAAACAGGCTTTAAATGCAGTGGATAGCGGTGAGCAAATTGAAGTTATTGCTACTGACCAAGGGTCTTGGCGTGATATTAAAGCTTTTGCTGAACAGAGTGGCCACTTATTGGTCGAAGCAGTAGAAAATAATGGTGTGTATCGCTACTGTTTACAAAAAAAGTAGTTTAGAAAGAGCGCTCTTAGAGATATAAATTATATGTTTAGTGTATTTGGTAAATGGTTTGATCAGGTTTTTGCAAAAGAAGAAACCGTTGTTCTTTTGCTAATGGTTGCAGCGGGCTTAGTCATTATTATGACTATGGGGATGGTATTAACACCGGTGATGGCGAGTTTTGTCCTAGCGTTTGTGTTGCAGGGCTTAATTTTGCAGATGACTGCGCGCAATATTCCTTCCTGGCTTGCAGTCGCAATAGCTTTTATTATTTTCGTCGGTAGTTTCTTTTTGATTTTGCTGGTTGTGTTGCCACTAGCTTGGCAGCAGATGACTAACCTGTTTAATGAATTGCCTAGAATGTTAGGGCAGTGGCAGCAATTAATGCTGGTGTTACCTGAACGCTATCCCGCATTTTTTAATGAGGCGCAGATACAAGAATGGATGGTAATGGCTAGGGCTGAGTTAGGTCAGATAGGGCAATTTGTGGTGTCCTTTTCACTGTCTACATTACCGAATATCGTCGCTTTGTTGATCTATGTCGTCTTAGTTCCAATCTTGGTTTTTTTCTTTTTAAAAGATCGACAAATATTATTAGATTGGGCGAGCTCGTTTCTTCCAGCTGAACGTCCGATGCTCAGTAAAATTTGGCATGAAATGAATGACCAAGTTGCTAATTATGTACGCGGCAAGGCTATTGAAATATTAATTGTCGGTGTTGTTAGTTACGTTACTTTTCTAGTTCTCGGGCTCAATTATGCGGAGTTGTTAGCTTTGCTAGTGGGTTTGTCTGTCGTTATTCCCTATATTGGCGCTGCGGTTGTGACCTTGCCCATTACGATGATTGCTTATTTTCAGTGGGGCTTTGGTTCCGATTTTATTACGCTGTTTGTTGCTTATGCCATTATTCAAACACTCGATGGCAATGTGCTTGTTCCGCTGCTTTTTTCTGAAGCGGTTAATTTACACCCTGTCGCTATTATCCTAGCGGTGTTGATCTTCGGTAGTTTTTGGGGCTTGTGGGGAGTGTTTTTTGCCATACCTTTGGCTACGTTGATTAAAGCGGTTTTAAATGCGTGGCCAGCACATCAATATAATATTAAGCATATCGATTGAAACAATTGAACAGCTTTTTTAAAGCGAATAATGAAATTTTATCCTAATTTTTAAGGTCGGGTTATGTTTAGTCGAAAGTTACATCCCCAAAGAATTACTGTTCTTGGCTTTTTAGCTGCCCTGGTTCTATCTGCATGTAGTTTTACACCGTCACATCAAGATCAGGCCATTGTTACTAGTGAGATAGTTACTAGTGATATTGTTACCAGTGATAATGATCATCGTCAGTATCGTTACATTGAACTTGAAAATAATTTAAGGGTATTGCTGATCTCTGACCCTGAAACCGACAAGGCTGCAGCGTCACTCGATGTTCATGTTGGTAGCGGACAAGATCCTAGAGAGTATCAAGGTTTAGCGCATTTTTTAGAGCATATGCTTTTTTTGGGCACTGAAAAGTATCCGGAAGCGGGTGAGTACCAATCCTTTATCGATGCTCATAGTGGTGAGCACAATGCTTATACTTCATTCGAGCATACTAACTATTTCTTTGATATCGATGCTGAATATTTGCCGGAGGCTTTAGATCGCTTTGCTCAATTTTTTGTAGCGCCCTTATTTACTGAAGAGTATGTAGAGCGAGAAAAAAATGCCGTTCACTCTGAATATACCTCTAAGTTAAAAAATGATCAGCGCAGGGCTTGGGATGTTTTTAAGACCATTGTTAACCCGCAGCATCCTATTTCGAAATTTAGTGTCGGTAATTTAGATACGTTATCCAGCACCGATGAGCAGTCTTTACGTCAGCAGTTATTAGCTTTTTATCAGCAATATTATTCGGCCAGTATGATGACCTTAGTGGTATTGGGTAAAGAGTCGCTGAGTGAGTTAGAAAATGATGTTAATCAGCGGTTTTCAATGATTGCTAATAATGGTGCGAATAAAGTAGCTATTGAAGAGCCTTTGTTCCAGTCTGTTGAAAATAGTACTGCCAATGATTCGCCACAAAATAAATCGTTACCGTTAATGGTTGGTATTAAACCAGAGAAGGAGCAGCGTTTATTATCATTAATGTTTCCAACAGAGCCAGCGAGATTATTTTATCAACAAAAACCAATGAGTTTTATTGGTAATATTTTGGGGCATGAAGGTGAAGGGAGTTTACTGTCCTATTTAAAATCTAAGGGGTTGGCTGAAGGCCTTAGTGCTGGAGCAGGGCTAAGTTATGTGGGCGGTTCAAGTTTTAACATTACCGTTCAATTAACTGAAAGCGGTGTGGCAAAAACGGATGATGTCATTGAGGCTGTATTTCAAGCAATAAACCGAGCCTCCGAGCCGAGTAATCAACAAGTACTTTTTCAAGAGCAGCGAAAAATTACCGAGCAACAATTTAAATATAGTAGTGCTGCTCCTCCTATTAATTATGTGAGAAATATATCGGCAGATTTACATTATTATCCTGTGAAAGATGTTTTGCAGGGCGCTCATATGATGACAAATTATGATGGCGATTTAATCGCACGATTTCTTGGCTATTTATCGCCAGATAATGTTGTAGTGACGTTGAATGCGCCTGAGGCTGTTGTTAATAAAGAAACCCATTTTTACCAAACGCCTTATAGCGTTACCTCTTTAAATAATAAGCAGGTGTCCCGCTGGAAAAATGCCGGTTTGAATCCAGATATACGACTACCTACGGAGAATGTTTTTGTTGCGGATAATGTTGCGTTAAAAGCTAATTCCTCAAATCAGCCTTTAAGTCTTAACCCTGAACTGTTAGTTGATCAGCCGGGCTTTCGTGTGTGGTTTAAAAAAGACCAGCAGTTTATGTTACCGAAAGGAGATTTATTTTTAAGTTATCGAACAGCCATTGCCAATGACAGTGCTGAGCATCGTGCTTATTTAAAAATGTACGTTGATATGGTTGTTGATGAGTTAAATGAATTGTCATATCCGGC
>CALBVI010000320.1 GCA_937969395.1 uncultured Spongiibacteraceae bacterium
TGCCATATTCTAATGGTATTAGTGAGGCTATAGAGTGAAACCCTCTTCGGATAATCATAGTAAAAGTGACCGGGCATGGTTGTTTTTATGGTTATTGATAGTTCTCTTGTGTGTAACGTATTGTACTCAAAAAATACTTAGCAATGATGCGTTTTACAGCAATTTAACCGCACTTTTACCCGTTGATAATAATACGAACTTTCAATTACTTAATGATCAGTTTTCAGCTAAGTACGAAAATCGAGCTTTAATTTTATTGCAAGATATCGATAGCGAAACTGCTCAGTTGGCTAGTAAGTTTGAGCAGTCACTCGTTGAAGTTAATGGAGTCGAGGGCGATAACTCAAATGTTGAGTGGCAACAAAGCCTTATCAATATTTACTCTGATCACAGTCAGCTGTTGTTAAATGAAACGACTAGACATTGGCTAAGCAACAATTCTTCTGAAGCTATTGCGCAAGATATTCTTAGTGATTTGCTGTCACCGATAGGCAATGTTCGCTTACAGGACTTTACTCAAGACCCTGCAAATTTGTTAGGTCGTTGGTCATTAGGTTTGCAGCCAGCGTCGAGTTTGTTTGAAAAAAATGGACGAATGGCTTTAAGTGATGAGAGTAAAGACTGGCTGCTTATTTCTGTTATGCTGTCAGGCTCACCATATAATCCAGTGCTTCAAGAGGCTATGACAGAGGTTGTTCAGGATTTTAAACATCAACATCCAAACGTTCCATTATTGACTTCAGGTCTGATTTTTCATGCTGCTGAAGGGACAAGGTTAGCCAAGTTTGAGATTTCTACGGTAGGTGTAGGTTCTTTATTGGGTATTATTCTTTTAGTTGTATTAGCTTTTCGTTCTGTTGTTCCTTTTGTCTTAGTATCATTGGTGCTTTCTAGTAGTTGCCTGTTAGCTCTTACAGCTAGCTTTTTAGTGTTTGATAAAATTCATATGATTACCTTGGCATTTGGTAGTACGTTGCTAGGGGTAGCTGTTGATTATTTATTCCATTTTTTGATAAAAGCACATGCTTATAATAATGGTTCGAAGGCTAGGCGGCATATTGCTATGGCGTTAATGGTTGGTGCATTATCGAGTGTTACTGCTTATTTGATGCAGTTGTACGCACCTTTCCCCGGGTTGAGGCAAATGGCTGTCTTTAGTGCTTTTGGGCTATTGGGAGCTTGGTTTTCAGTGTTGGTTTTAGCACCATTTTATTCACCCAAAACACAAAATTCATTATTGGTTAAAACTTTTTTTGATGTGTTTGTGATGCCGCTTTATCAGCGAGATCTCTTTAAGGGTAAGGCTTTTTTGGTCGGTTGTTTAATGTTGCTAGCACTTTCTGTGACTATGGTCCTGCTGGGTAATAGTAAAGATGATTTATCCAGTCTCAATACCTCTAGTGATGCCTTGCTCGCATCTGAAACTCGTGTGCAATCTTTATTTAAACAAACTTCAAATACGCAGTATTTTGTTGTTGAGGCAAGTAGCCATGAATCGTTGCTATACACCTTAGAGCAGCTGGAATCTCAGTTAATAAAAGAAGAGGTGAAATTTCCTAAAGGCTATCAGAAGTTTCTAGCTACTAGTAAACAGCAAGAAAGTGACTCCGTGCTCGTGGATGAAAAAATATGGCAGCATGATGGTGCTTTAAGAATAGTTGCGGAAAAATTAGGTTTGGATTATTTATCGCTAACTCAAAATCGATCTGAGCAAGCAATATTTGATATGGCTAAGGTTTCAACTTCGGATATGAACGCCTTGTTAATGCCACCGATGAGCTATACCAACAATCATATTCAAGTACTGCAGTCGCTTTATAGTGGTTACGGTGATGATATATACGAGAAAATAGCAGGTCAGTTTGAAGGCGTTTACTATGTTAATAAAGTACGGAATATATCGTCGATGCTTAGTCAGTATCGACAAGAGTTTTCTGTTGCCTTATTGATTACGATCAGTCTTCTCATTGTTTGCTTAAGCTGTAAATATCGCGGTCAGACTTGGCGTATTGCTTTACCTTTGATTTTAGCCTTATCTGTTGCCCTGGCTGCTGCGTCAATCGAAGGTATTACCTTGTTCCATATGATGGCGTTACTACTTGTTATAGGTATTGGTATTGATACTGCTGTTTTTTATAAAGAAGTTGGATTTACTAGCGAGTCTTGGTTAGCCGCAAGTTTATCGAGTATGACATCTGTTCTTGCTTTTGGATTGTTAAGCTTGAGTCAGGTGCCGATATTACACCAGTTCGGACTGGTGATTTTATTGGGTATTTTGGTTTGTTGGTTGATTACACCTTGTTTCTTCGCATCGGTGAAGAAAATTACTGTACCCGGAGAGTTTTATGACCATGAACAATGAGTCTACTGATATTGCCATTATCGGTGCAGGACCATCAGGAGCGATTGCTTCAGCTTTATTAAAAGCGCGTGGTTACGATGTCGTTATTGTTGAAAAGCAATTGTTTCCTCGGTTTTCTATCGGTGAAAGTTTACTGCCTCAGTGTATGGAGTTTGTGGAAGAGGCCGGTATGTTAGATGCGGTGTTGGCTGCGGGTTTTCAGCATAAGAATGGCGCCGCTTTCCGCTGCGGTGATAAAAGTACTGACTTTGATTTCCGTGAAAAATTTACTAGCGGGCCAGGCACTACTTTTCAAGTTCAGCGCGCACAGTTCGATCATGTACTTGCACAACAGGCTGAGTTGGCGGGGGTTGATGTCCGTTATCAGCATGGATTAAAAGACATCGCTTTTAATGATGATGCCGTTTCGCTAACAGTCGAAAAAAATGACGGAGATGTCTATACGCTTGATGCTAAATTTGTACTCGACGCCTCTGGCTTTGGTCGTGTATTACCCCGCTTATTAGATCTAGAAGCACCTTCTGATTTTCCCGTGCGATGCTCTGTGTTTACGCATATTCAAGATGGCATTGATTGCCCAGATTACGATAGAGATAAAATCCTTATTACGATACATCCTGTTCATACCGATGTTTGGTATTGGTTAATTCCCTTTGCCGATGGTCGCTGTTCTGTCGGAGTGGTTGCTGATAAAAAATATTTTCCTGACAGTGATTTAAGCTCTGAAGAAATTATTAAAAAATTCATTGCTGAGGCACCAGAGTTAAACACTTTATTGAATGATGCGGTTTTTGATACGCCAGTACAGCAGCTTTCAGGTTACTCAAGTAACGTAAAAAGTTTGTGGGGAGATCGTTTTGCGCTTCTTGGTAATGCCGGTGAGTTTTTAGATCCTGTATTTTCTTCTGGCGTAACGATTGCGATGAAATCCGCCAGTTTATCTGCTCCTTTGATTGATCGGCAATTACAAGGTGAAGCTGTTAACTGGGAGACAGAATACGCCATACCTTTAAAGCGCGGTGTTGATGCATTTAGAGCTTATGTTGAGTCGTGGTATGAGGGCGGTTTTCAAGATGTTATTTTTGCATCAGTTCAGTCCGATACAGTTCGTGAAATGATCTGCTCTATTTTAGCGGGTTATGCTTGGGATGAAGATAATCCTTTTGTTGCTCACCCGTCTCGCAGGCTTAACAACTTGGTTGAATTATGCCGTTTTTAAAATTGCTCATTTGTTTGTTTGCTGGGTTAGTAATAACAGGGTGCACTCCAAGTTTATTTTTAAAGACTGGTCAGTTTCCTGCACCAAGTAAAAATGGTGATTTTTGTTGTTGGCAATCTACGCAGCAGTTAGATATTCAATACGATGGCCAAGGTATTCGATTGACGGCGATTATCGCATTGACTGCAGAGGGTGCGCATATGGCTTTGTTGGATCCATTAGGTCGTAGACTGCTGTCTGTTAAAGAATCTGATGGCGAGTTAGAGCTTTATAAATTTCCTGAGCTACCTGATGTTTTACCGCCACAGCGCTTACTTCGTTTGATACAATTAGCTTGGTGGCCAGAGGCGTCATGGCAGCATCTAATAGATACTGACTGGCTTTTGTCCCTTGAATCGACATCTCGGCATTTAAGCAAAAATAATCAACCGATATTATCGATTACTGATTTTACTTCGGCAGTTAATCCTACGTTGTCGACAATAGGCTCGTCGTTGCTTTTAACTCATCATCGAGAGCCATTAACCCTTCAAATGACAACAAGGCATTGGCAGGCTTTATGAGTTCATCCCCATGCTATCTTAATCAGGCTGCAGCAATTTGTGCATTAGGCGAAGATATTCAGTCTATTGAAAGCGTTCTGTTTGCGGATGAGGCCAGACCATCGTTAACATTAACTGATGACTACACGCCCGGTCGAGAATTACCACTAGGTGTCGTAGCTGGTTCGCTACCCAGTTTAGAAAA
>CALBVI010000321.1 GCA_937969395.1 uncultured Spongiibacteraceae bacterium
GCAGTAATTGAGATCACTGCCTCTGGGCAAACTCAACTAGTCACTACGACAATCACAGAAAAAGCTTACTGCTTGTCTAGCGGGCAAGTTGACCACAAGCACCCTGACTTTATTCTGGATCTTGATACGCTCAACATGCCACATACTATTTATGGGTATCTTGCTGCTGCATTGGCCAAACGTTGTGTCGATAACGGCGGGCCGTTAACAATTCTATGCTGTGACAACATTCAAGCTGGTGGTGAACATCTACAAAAAGGCGTGGAGATACTCCTAAAGCGACATCGACCAGAAACACTACATTGGGCTGCAGAGAACGTATCTTTTGCTTCCTCCATGGTCGATAGGGTTACGCCAGCCACTAACGAACAGTTAAAAAGTGATGTCTCTGATCGACTGGGTTTATACGATGCGGCTCCCGTTGCCGCTGAGCCATTTACTCAGTGGGTCATCGAAGACCGTTTTGCTGGAGAGCGCCCCCCCTTCGATCGGGCTGGTGCACTTTTCGTCGATGACATTGCTCCCTTCGAGTATATTAAGTTACGTTTTCTGAATGCAGGCCACTCGATGCTTGCAGCTCTAGGTTATTTGGCAGGTGACAGCTTTGTTCATGAGGCATTGCAGCGCCCGACCATCGCTAAATTTACTGAGCAGGCACTCAAGCTAAATGTGTTGCCGGTAACACTACTCCCTGAAGGCGTAAACGGTACGAGCTATATTGATCAAGTGCTAGAGCGTTTTCGCAACAGTAATCTGCCTTATGCTGTGTTACAGGTTGGTACTGATAGCTCTCTAAAAATTCAGCAGCGTTGGCTACCAACCATTGATGATGCAATTTCTCAGGGAAAAGACACGAACCACTTAGCTTTAGCGTTAGCAGCTTGGGTGATGTTTATTCACAAAGCACTGCTCAACGATGACCTTAATGACCCCCTACGCGATGAATTTTTCCGTATCGAATTTTTAAAAACTGAATCCGATATTCAACGCTGTCTAGCCTTAGCTGGCTCGGACCAGTTTTCCTATTCTAGCAATGCTCCGTTCATGGCGCAGGTAGTAGAATTTTACAAGGCTATCATCGAAACCGGCGTAGAAAATACTTTAGATACTTTTTTTGATCTTTAATTTTAATGTTTAGTTTTAATACTTAAATAGAATGAGATGATTATGCGTGAATCCTGGAGATGGTTTGGCCCTAATGACCCGGTGACCATAAATGATATAAGACAGACCGGCGCGACAGATATTGTCAGCGCTCTACACGCTGTGCCTTCTGGCGAAATCTGGCCCATCGAAGAAATACAAGAACATCAAACACTGATAGAGCACTCTGAGCCCGATCTTGCGTCACTAAAATGGAGTGTGGTGGAAAGTATACCGGTTCATGAAGACATCAAGTTAGCTCGGCCTGGCCATCAAGCCTATATCGATAATTGGATTGCATCGATGGAAAATCTCGCACAGTGCGGGATTAAAACTATCTGCTATAACTTTATGCCTGTCATCGACTGGACGCGTACTGATCTTAACTTCAGGCTCCCAAGTGGTGTCTACTCTTTGCGTTTTGACCAGAAAAAATTTGCCGCTTTCGATCTATACATACTGCAGCGTGAGAATGCCGACACCGATTACACCAACGAAGAAATTGAGGAAGCTAGACAAGCCTACGAAGCTATGTCTGAAGTTGAGCGTGAAGGACTCACCCAAAATATAATTGCCGGTCTGCCCGGTAAAATGACGGATAGCTACAGCCTTAATAACTTTCGCTCAATGCTGTCTAACTATAAGGATGTGGGCCACGAAACCCTTCGTAAAAATCTCTTTGCTTTTTTGTCTCAGGTTTTACCTCGTGCGGAAGCTTTGGGTGTAAAGCTAGCGATTCACCCAGACGATCCCCCTCGCGACATGTTGGGTCTACCTCGAATTATCTGTACGCCAGTTGATTTGGAACGCTTGTTTAAGGCGTTACCTAGTCCTGCAAATGGCATTACGCTATGTGTAGGTACTTACGGAAGCCACCCTGATAATGACCTGCCAAGTATGGCTAAACAATTTGGGCCACGCATACATTTTTCACACCTGCGGGGCGTAAGTCGTGACCCTAAAGAACAGCGCTCTTTCTATGAAGCGAATCACTTAGATAGCGACATAGATATGATTCAAGTGATAAAGGAATTATTAAACGAAGAGGCGCGGCGCGAACAGACCGACTCTCAAAGTGGTGCCATCTATATACGCCCTGATCATGGACATCAAATGATGGATGATATTGGTAAACCTGTAAATCCAGGCTATTCAGGAATCGGTCGCCTGAAAGGACTGGCAGAAATTCGCGGTGTAATTCGTGCGCTTTCTTCTCAAAAAATCGAGGTTTTATCATGAGTACTTCATCTGAGTTAAATAGCTCGATAGACAATTCTCTAGTTAATAAACTTGCTAAAGGGCTGGCATTATTTCTTCCAGGAATATTTTTGCTGGGTTTCAATATAGGAACAGGCAGTGTCACGGCCATGGCGAAAGCAGGTGCAGATTATGGCATGACTCTTTTGTGGACCATTGTAGCATCGTGCTTATGTACCTTTTTTATGATTAATCTGTATGGTCGTTATACTTTAATTACCGGTGAGACAGCACTCGAAGCTTTTCGAAAACACATCCATCCGCTAGTAGGTATTTTCTTCATAGTCGCTTTAACGACGGGTGTTTGTGGCAGTGTGATGGGCGTGATGGGCATCGTCGCGGAGATCTGTTTTGAATGGTCAAAAGGTATAACTGCTGAGGGCATTCCAGCAATCTATTTTGCTGCTGGCTTTAGTGCTTTGGTGTACTTCATTTTCTGGAATGGTAAAACTCAATTTTTTGAAAGGAGC
>CALBVI010000322.1 GCA_937969395.1 uncultured Spongiibacteraceae bacterium
TGTATCGATGATGGTAGAGGCATGCCTGTTGATATACATGCAGAACAAGGTTTGCCCGGCGTTGAAGTGATTATGTCGACGCTGCATTCTGGGGGTAAATTCTCTAACGATAATTACCAGTTCTCTGGTGGTTTGCATGGTGTTGGTGTGTCGGTCGTTAACGCCTTATCAACCGTGTTAGAAGTGACTATTCGACGTGACGGCGCTGTACATCACATGAGTTTTAATGATGGCAACAAAGCGACTGATCTTAAAGTTATTGATAGCTGTGGTAAACGCAATACCGGTACCGCGATTCGTTTTTTACCGGATGCATCGTATTTTGATTCACCAAAATTTTCAGTCCTGCGTTTAAAGCATGTATTGCGGGCAAAAGCTGTTTTATGTCCGGGCTTAAAAGTTAGCTTCAACGATGAAATCGCTGGCGAAAAAGAACAGTGGTATTACGAAGATGGCTTAAAAGATTATTTGGCACTCAGCAATGAATCCTGGGAAGTTATACCAGAAGAACCCTTTGTCGGCGCTTTTAGTGGCAGTACCGAAGCGGTTGATTGGGCCGTGCAATGGCTGCCAGAAGGGGGTGAGTTAACTACCGAATCCTATGTGAATTTAATTCCTACCGCACAGGGCGGCACCCACGTTAATGGTTTTCGTACCGGCTTATTAGAAGCGATGCGAGAGTTTTGTGAATTCCGTAGTTTATTACCACGAGGGATTAAACTTTCGTCTGATGACATATGGGATAAATGTTCTTATGTATTGTCGGCAAAATTACAAGACCCGCAATTTTCAGGGCAGACTAAAGAGCGTCTAAGTTCGCGAGAAGCAGCATCGTTTGTTTCAGGCGTAGCAAAAGATTCTTTTGCATTGTGGTTGAATCAGCATACAGAAGATGCTGAAAAACTCGCAGAAATTTGTATTAGCAATGCGCAGTCGCGATTAAAAAAATCTAAAAAAGTAGCCCGTAAAAAAATTACCTCTGGACCAGCATTACCTGGTAAGTTGGCAGACTGTTCTAGTGACGATGCTTCTCAAGGCGAGCTGTTTTTAGTAGAAGGGGACTCAGCTGGCGGCTCTGCAAAACAAGGCCGCGATAGAGAGTTTCAAGCGATCCTGCCGCTGCGAGGGAAAATCTTAAATACCTGGGAAGTTGACTCGCAAGAAATACTAGCCTCAGAAGAAGTTCACAATATTGCAGTGGCTATCGGCGTTGATCCCGCCTCCGATGATTTGACAGGTCTACGTTATAACAAAGTATGCATCTTGGCGGATGCGGATTCTGATGGTCTGCACATTGCGACATTAATTTGCGCTTTGTTTGTTCGTCACTTTAGACCGCTAGTAACGGCGGGCCATGTATTTGTTGCCATGCCGCCACTTTACCGTATTGATGTTGGCAAAGAAGTATTTTATGCGCTAGATGATGCTGAAAAAGAAGGTATTATTAATCGCATAGAAGCCGAAAAGAAAAAAGGCAAAATCGGCGTTCAGCGCTTTAAGGGCTTGGGTGAAATGAACCCATTGCAGCTACGTGAAACTGTTATGTGTGGTGATACTCGACGCCTAGTGCGCTTAACGATTGATGCGGGCGATGATACCAATCAAACGCTTGATATGTTGTTAGCAAAAAAGCGTTCCAATGATCGGAAAATTTGGCTAGAAAGTAAAGGTGATATGGCTGAGATTTGATTTTTCGGCGGCCTTAACTTTTTATAAGATTTTAATTGATGCTTCAAAATTATTTATAGCTTTATTTTCTTTAGCTACACAGGCCATATAATTAAAAAACTCGCCAGGATTCATTCTCTCATTACCACTCTTTTCACTAAGAGAGCAGCACCCCTGAATAATTAATATAGTACACAAAAAATATATTTTATAGATCATAGGTTCTTAGCTTATAACACCCAATAAAGTAGTATGAGATCAGCGGAGCGATGTTTGCGTACTTTTGACTCTCAACAAGGGGAAATCATTTGTATAAATGGCTATGCTTTTTAACATCTTCTCCGCTTGGTCCAAACTCAACTTTTCTTTAGATAAGATTGCGGTGGAAGAATACGGTTTTTTATCGTGAGTATAGGATGTCACAATTCCCTTGATCGTTTCCGCATTGGATTGCAACGGTAGATAAAATCTCCAATACATGTATTCTTCATTATGAGAGTCTGTAGAATTTCCAGAAATAATAAATTGATCTGTTCCAGTTTCAAATATAACACTCCCCTTGTATTTTAGATTTGTTGTTTCTTGCTTCATTTTGCAAACAAGAGCACCTTTAAAACCAACCTTTATTGTTATGTTCGCTTCAAATACTTGGCTGATCTCTCCCTTTACTGAGTAGTGATATTCCCACCAATTTCTTTTTAGAACATGATTGTTAAAGTAACGAAATGGTAGAAACACCATTCTAATTATGACAGGAGAAAGTAACCCGAGAATAACCCCTACAACGACTTGAACAAACCAATTTGGCTCCACATTCATTTTTCGGCTCCTAAATTTTCTGAAATGGCTAGCGCCTTTAAAGGGCGCGGTTTAGAGCCCAGTGAAGGCCGTCTTTTGGCTGCAGCGGTGTTTGAGAAATGTTTATACATTTTACTCAATGAATGCCCCGATACTCAAACGGTCTTCAGTCGCAAACCCCAGGGATTTATAGAATGCCGCAACTTCAGTGTTTGTAGATTTACTTTAGTACTGCCAATTTCTTTATTGTCATTCGGTAGCTGTCGAGTAAAACAGTTTTATTTACAGGGGGATGACAACCATTTTTGTAAATATAAATTATGTATTTCATTAACAATACCGCTAGTGTGATAAAACTTTAATCGCTCATTGATGCTATCAACTAAGTCAATGTAAGGGCTGTTTGTAGCTATCAGTAAATACATGTCGTAGGCTGATAAGTGTACGGAGGTGAACTTTAATTTATCATTAGCGTCGTTATTGTGTGCCCATATTTTAGCTCTGAAATGATTTTCAATGACATAATCTATATCCCCTGTTAAAAGTTCTTCAAGTGACGTATTCGTATTAAGGGGATTGATATAATTTCGAGTGTAGTATTTTATATTGAGTCGATTTTTTTTGATGTAATTAAAAAAGGGTGAGGGTAATACCGAAGATGAGG
>CALBVI010000323.1 GCA_937969395.1 uncultured Spongiibacteraceae bacterium
CGTTGCAAGATCTGCACGGGCTACCATGGGTTTTAACCGCAGTTGGAAGTATACCGAGAGTGCGTATTAAGAGTATATTCTCTGATATTGGCTTATCTGAACCTCCCTGCAGCGTAGCCGCCGAATCACATTCGGCCATCAGGGGGATGATGATCCATGGTGATAGAATTTCTTTTCTCCCGCACGAGCAGGCACGTTACGATGAGCAAAACGGAACAATTTGCCGCCTGTCAGTGCAACTCCCCGACTTTAAGGTCGATGAGGGGTATATAGTAAGAGCAGACTTTCTACCCACTCCTGCCATCGAAAAACTGATTGAGTTCTTGGAGGAGCGCGCTAAAAACATTGTGCAGCGCAAAACTAAAGAAGTGGGATACCTTAGCGAAAATAGCCCGTAGCCTCGGACTATTTATTCTTTATTTAAGTCACATCGTCAATTGACGTTGAAGGATTGGGCACTCCTCCAGCAACTCTCTGTGCTTAACTCATTGAGGAAATACCCATAGGTGTCACCTGCCGACCGCCTGTTTTTAATCTTGATATTCAAACTATACCGGGGGTGGCGAATAATGTTGAACGCATTGCACCTCGGTATAGTTGTGAGCTTGCACCGCGAATAATCAATGACTCTATATGCCCGTGAAGTTGATTGTGTTTGTAGGTTCATCTCCTTATGAAGAACTCAACTTTAAATTAGGCAGAGTACGGTATGTTTCCCCTCAGTTTAGCGTTTGGATATTGGCCCTATAAAAGGGGAGAAGTTATACCACTGTATTTTTAGTGGTGAAGAATAAGGTGTTAAATGGCACGGTATCAGATAAGCACCTTATGTTAGGCGTTAGATTAACTCTACTCTGGTTCCGGATAATCTTTGAGTACGTCCTCCACAGCTTCGCCTGATTCTATTCGTTCGGCGGCTTCAACGCCTGATTTTTGCCTAACTTCTTCAGTTACACTGTAATAAGTCCCGTCTTTTGTAAAACCTGACATGGCCGCGCTTGGAGAACCATTCCTTGCAGGAAAGATACGCACTAAAAGTTGATCACCCTCTTTAATGGCGTCTTGCTCTAGCCCTGCTCGCTGCCATCGCCTGTTAGGAACTTCTATATCCCAAGAGAGTCCATCTTCATCTGTCAGCATAAGCTTGGCGTGCGGATTTCGATAAGAAAAACTATCTGCTGTACCCTTTATTTCTATAGGCTTGCGTATATCGTAGGGAGCAAACGAGTGGTGGGCATAACTTGCTGCCGTAGGTATCAGGGTACCAAGAGCTAGCAATAGGATATAGGAAATGAAACGAAAAAGACCACTCATGAAAAACCCCCTAGGCAAAACAACAGTATGAGGCTAAGACTATATTCCTTAATCAATACTAAGCAAGAAACTTTACAATTCTTGACAGAAGCCTGATGGTTACACTCTTGCTTCGCTTTATAAATTCGTAACTATCTCAAAGCTATATCCAAAAAGTAATTAATAAAAAAATCAACCGACGCATTGCGTGGTTCATTGCTTAGCATTGACTGCGAATAATATAACTACTTATCAAATTTCGTTTCTCGGGTTTTAGTCCAACTGGTCGTGGTTTCATCGCCTCACTAAAGTGAGCAATATCTTGTGTATCGAGTTATCTGTTTTGCTGTAGTTGAACTGTAGTTAAGTTGTAATTGAATTGTAGTTAAGTTGTAGCTGAGTTGTAGCGGATAAGATAAAATCGATACCGGCGGTTGCAGTGTTCTGAATAGCTAGGGTAGAGTATCCACAAACTGGGTGTTTGTTCCAGCTATGCTCTTAATATCCCCAATAGGTCCATCAAGTTTGTTAAACCTATAGCATTCGTATTATTTCTACCTTTGAAGTGAGCCTTTATGACGACCATCAATATCAGCTGCCCTAAATGCAGTGCGACTAACCGTTTGCCTAACGATCGTCTTGCGGATGGGCCCACATGCGGTAAATGTAAAAAACAGCTGTTTACTGGTAAAGCGGTGGTGTTAACTGCGGCGAATGTAGCTTCGACGTTGAACCATAATGAGATCCCCGTATTGGTTGATTGCTGGGCACCTTGGTGCGGGCCTTGTAAAAGCTTTGCGCCTATTTTTGAGCAGGCGGCAAAAGAGTTTGAGCCTCGTCTGCGACTTGCTAAACTCAATACCGAAGAGCAACAGCAGATTGCAGGGCGGTGGAATATACGTTCGATTCCTACTTTGATTTTATTTAAACAGGGTAAAGAGGTCGCGCGACAGGCTGGCGCAATGTCGATGCCACAGTTAAAGCAGTGGTTGCAGCAGCAAGTTGGCTAACCAGTGATCGTAATGGGGTGTTTTACCCTTGGTGAGTGCAAGGTTGTTTTTTGTTACGCCATTAGTGCAGCAAGAAAAGTAAAGTTTGCCAAATTATTTATAGGCAGTCAGTAAATTTATCATGAAGGGGTTTAATTAATGATTACAGCGCGGTATGAAAATCAAATCTATGCAGTCTTACGAATGGTTGCGGGGTTTTTATTTTTTTGGCATGGCTTAGATAAGATTTTTTTAGTTTTTGCTACTCACTCAAATGAGGCGCCCTTTATTCGGTTTACAGCGGGTATTATAGAATTAATTGGAGGTCCGCTTATTATGTTCGGGCTTTATACTCGTTACGCTGCATTTCTCTCTAGTGGTCTTATGGCTGCTGCCTTTTGGATTGCGAATGCTCCTGATAGTATTTTGCCGTATCTAAGTCGTGGCGATCTTACGGTTCTCTACTGTTTTGTTTTTCTTTACCTTTCTGCTAAAGGTTCTGGTATGTGGAGCGTCGATGCTTGGCTTGAAAAGCGGCGTCTAAATAATTCATAAACGTATTAGCTATGGTGAGGGCTTGGGGTTAGGGACTTGGGGTTAGGTGTTTTGGCTGGGCAATTTGGAGGCAGTGTAAAAACTCCAAATTAAAGAGG
>CALBVI010000324.1 GCA_937969395.1 uncultured Spongiibacteraceae bacterium
CAACCGTTGATCCGATTTTAGGGCCAGAAATGAAATCGACCGGTGAAGTTATGGGAATGGGCGATACCTTTGCTGAAGCTTATGCAAAAGCTCAGTTGGGTGCCGGTGATGCATTACCTAAGTCGGGTAAAGTCTTTATTAGTGTACGTGAGGCCGATAAACCCGGTGTTGCTGCTGTCGGTCAAAAATTGAAAGACCTCGGTTTCGAGTTATTAGCGACTCGTGGTACACAAAAAGTGTTACAGGATGCAGGTATTGAATCTGCTTTAGTCAATAAAGTGAAGCAAGGTCGTCCACATATTGTTGATGTGTTGAAAAATGATGAAGTTAGCTTAATTGTAAATACCACTGAAGGCCGCAAATCCATTGCTGATTCAGCTTCTATACGTCGTACCGCGATGGCGAAAAAAGTTTTTTTCACAACTACATTAGCTGGAGCGGATGCAGTTTGTGAAGCGATTAAAGAGTCGCAAGGTAAGTCGATTGAAGTTCGAAGATTACAGGATGTTCACGGGAGAATAGGCGCATGAGCATAAAAAGAGTACCAATGACTGTTGCAGGTGAAGCCGCTTTACGCAATGAGTTGACTCGTCTGAAAACAGAAGACCGCCCTCGTATTGTGCAAGCGATTGCAGAGGCTCGTGAGCATGGCGACTTAAAAGAAAATGCTGAATATCACGCCGCTCGTGAGCAGCAGGGGTTTTGTGAAGGGCGTGTACAGGAAATTGAAGGAAAGCTAGGTGACAGTGTTGTTATTGATATCTCAAAGCTTCCTTACACAGGTAAGGTTATTTTTGGTGTTACAGTAACAATTATCAATTGCGAGACTGATGAAGAAGTAAAGTATGCGATTGTTGGTGAAGATGAAGCCAACGTCAATGCGGGAAAAATTTCTGTCACTTCACCAATTGCTCGCGCCTTAGTGGGTAAAGAGGAAGGGGATACCGTCGTTGTACGTACACCCGGCGGAGATGTTGAATATGAAATTGATTTGGTTGAACATATTTAATTATTGATCAAAAGATTTATTCATAAAATTATTACTGAAAGGCTAACCGAAAGGTTGGCCTTTTTTATTGTTAGTCATTAGTGGGGTGTTAATAGGTTGCTGGTAGATTTTTTATGTTCCATTTAATGCTGCATGGATTAGTACCATTGCTGGTAGTCGTGGTTTGGTATCGCTCGACGTGGCTTAAGTGCTATTTGATTTTAATGGCGACAATGTTAGTCGACATCGATCACTTATTGGCTACGCCGATTTATGATCCACTGCGTTGTAGTATTGGTTTCCACCCTTTGCACAGTATGGTTGCAATAGCGGTTTATGTATTGATGTTGGCAGTGCCAAAGCTGCGTCTAGTCGCCATAGGCTTATTAATACATATGGCGCTAGATGGGCTCGACTGCCTAGATTTTACTATTTTATAGGAGTGGCAGGCTTTTACGCCGGCAATAGATCTTCCGTCGTCATAACATCGGTCGCTACTTCTACGCGGTTTCTGCCATTACTTTTCGCTTGATAGAGCATTTTGTCAGCACGGTCGATAAATGATTCTTCGCTTTCGTCAGGTTGATAGCGAGCAATACCAAATGATGCGCTGATATTGTTGAGAATTTTATTGCTACTGGTGACTTTAACCCGCAGTGCTTGTAGTTTTTTCCGTAAGGCCTCAGCCGTTTTTGTTGCTTCATCTTCATTGCTGTTGTGCATAATAATGGCAAATTCTTCACCGCCATAGCGTGCTCCAAAAGCGTTCTCAGGACAGTTGTCCAGAATCAGTCCACCCATATGCTGCAATACGCGATCGCCAATAACATGGCCGTAGTCATCATTGAAGGCTTTGAAGTGATCGAGGTCTATGAGAATTAAGAATACATTTTTAGCCTCGATACTGTTTTCAAGTTGCTGGGCTAGGTGTGTATCAAAAGATTGGCGATTGGGTAGTTGAGTAAGTTTGTCAATAAAGGCTTGATGTTGAGTTTTTTCGAGTTGATTTTTTAGTTCAGCTATTTCTTCATTAGCTTGTTCGATGCCGCACTTATATTGTTCGTTAGCCGTACGCATTACTTGAGTCGTTTCAACGACGTTATCAATAATGCTAGAGACGTCAGTAAGTGACTTTGCATCTTTAAGCGACTCAATATTTTTTGAAAGATCTTGATCAAATTTATCGGAGTCATTTAATGAATTACTCATAAAATGAATAAGTTGTGCAGCTAAGTCGGTAATACCCGCGATGGATTTGTTCTGTTCCTCTAACTCTTCTTTAATAATATAGTGAAGATAAAGTTCATGGCTAGACTCTGCGGTGTAGTCACCATTTACTTTTTTAATATGCTCCAAAGCTTGATTCAGCTCTGGGTTTTTTTCGGTAACGTAGGTGTACCAAAGTGTATAGTTAATCGGGTTGGCAGGTATTTGATTAGCTACCATTAAGGGGACAGCTTTTTTAAGATATTCAGCTGCTTCTGCAGTGTTTTCTGGATAAATCATAACGTTACCTAGCTATTGCTTTTATGCGTTTTGCTTAACAATCCGTGTCTAGGCATTCTTTAATGTGTTTTCTAAAAGTGCTTTTTTAAGGCGCTGAACTGATGGGCTCAGCTAAACTGGGCTGATCATCGTCTAGTTCTAATACAGTAGCTTGCTCAGGGGCCGTTACGTCAACAATGGGTTGCTTGTTGTTATCGAGCTCTACGGAAATAGCTTCTGCTCTCAGTTGTATATCTTTTGAGCTTAATTCAAAGACTATATTCAGAGCTTCATCTTTATGAGGGCTGCGAAATAATGACTTTGGTTCGCGTCCATCTACCCATTCTTTTTGTTTACTGGCAAACATGCCATCTTGATTGGTGACAACAAATACTGGTTTCATAGTTTTTTTCGATATCAGGAGTAGTACTTATAGGTAAAATAACATTTTATAGCGAATTTTTTGTAGGAGCTATTGTTTTGATGTTAAGTAGTGAACATTTTTACATTCTAAATTTACTTAACTCAATGATTCTAGAAGTAAATCTTTAGCTTGATTGATTTGAGCGGCAAGATAGTCGCTGCCCCCACGATCAGGGTGTATCTTTTGCATCATCTTGCGGTGGGCGGTGATGATTTCTTCTTTGCTTGCGCCTGCTTGCAAACCAAGTATTGAGTAGGCTGTATTGGTGTCGAGGTTTGTTGTGCTGGGAGCGTGAGGTGATGCCTCTGCCTGAGCTGTTACGAAGTTTTTTAGTAATGGAAAAAAGCGTATTAATAATGGTATTGATTGACGGATAAAAGGTAGTAACGCGCCGATCATGGCCCCTATCCAATGTATACGTCCAGTAACGGCTAATAAGACAAGAATCACTCCTAGGCCACCTAGGATAAGCTTCCAATACATATTGCCCCATTGAGCCTTAGGTACTTTTTTGAACTGCTTGAAAATGATTAGCAGTATTAGAGCAAGTGCGATTAAAACAATTAGCCGGGCCAAGATTAGTCCTTTATATGCTAGCGAGTATATTCTGATTTAACGATCATGGATTCTATAGCGCGATCTATTGTAATAGCGAATGCGCTAAGCACAAGCACGAACTATTTGTTACATGGCTGAGCAGTCCATGAAGTGTTTGCTTAGTTGTATGGGGGTAGCAGCAAGAATTTCAGGCTATTATGCAGCTGTCAGCGTTAATTTGCATTAATTGTTGTTCGGTGTTGATGTATGAGAGCTTCTCCTTGTAGGCTTGTCTCTAGTCGCTGCTAATAGTTTAAATGATAGGTATGAATGATGAGTTTTTTTGATGCGTTAACCCCCAGTAAAAAACGGCAGTTGCCTACGCCATCGCAGGCCTTAGTAGGTCGTGAGGAAAAGGTAATAGTGTCTGGTGTTCATCGAGTGACTGGTAATACCATGGTGCCGCCATTTGCAGATCACTTAGAGCAGGCTCTATTTGGCTTGGGTTGTTTTTGGGGGGCGGAAAGAAAGTTTTGGCAGCAAGCAGGTGTTTATAGTACTGCTGTTGGCTACGCTGCCGGCTTTACACCTAACCCAAGCTACGAAGAAGTTTGTAGTGGTTTAACGGGGCATAACGAAGTGGTTTTGGTTGTCTTCGATCCTGCTGTAATAAGCTACCAACAATTGCTGTGTCTTTTTTGGGAGAGTCATAATCCAACTCAGGGTATGCAACAAGGTAATGATCAAGGCACACAATATCGGTCAGGGATTTATCCCTTTAATGACGAGCAGTCTTCATTGGCTAAAGATTCAATGAGTAGTTATCAAAAGTCCCTTTCTGATAAAGGCTTTGATCCAATAACGACAGAAATAATAACGGCTTCGGCTTTTTATTATGCTGAAGAATATCACCAGCAGTACTTAGATAAGAACCCAGGCGGTTATTGTGGCATGGAACCTATTGAACAAACGGATAGGCCAACGTTTACGGCCCGTCAGTAATTGTGCTTATACCTTTTTATTCATTTTTAATGTCTGATGCGGGGTAGTCTCTTTTTAGGGCGCTTTGACTGCTGAGCGGATAAGCAAATTATGAATGTTAAATATGGAGTTTATATTCTCCAATGCCTTTTTCTTATATTGTTAGCTAGCTTTATATGGGCAGAAGACATCATTGATGGCAATAAAAGTGCTGTTTTAGTGCCTCAATTACCGAGTACGGTAAACATTTATACCTATCATAATCAGCCGCCTTATATTATTGATACTAATGACAGAAAAGGTTTGCTGTTTGATTTTTTAAATGAACTTCAAGATGCTGCACCGAAAGTAACATTTGTTGAAAATGTGGTTTCTCGCTCAAAAGTCAATGATGTTTTAGACTCCAAGCAACCCGCAATAGTTATGTGGGTCAATCCTGACTGGTTTGTTGGCGTTTCTCAGCCGTTGTATTGGTCTAAACAGATATTCGAAAGTAAATCTGTCTTTGTTTTTTTAAAGGATAAAAGTGTGAAGTATGAAACTACTGAAGATCTTAAAGATTTAGTTTTTGGCAGTCGTAAGGGATATTCGTCTCATTATATTAGCCAGATATTAGGCTTTGAGCCAATAAAGCAAGTTGCTGCTGCTTCAGCAGGAGAGAATGTGGCGAATTTGTTGAAGGGCGAAGTAGATTTTATCGTATTGCCACAAGTATTAGGTTTAAATTATTTTAGAAGTAAAAATTTAATAGAAAAAATACAGGTACATGATATGCCTGTTGATAATCTTCCTATCTACATCATGATAAGCCATTCTTATTTAGAGCTGTTACCTGCTGTAAATAATGTCATCGATAAATTAAACAAATCTGAGGCATGGCAATCAAAACTCAATTTTTATGGCCTGTTAGCTAATTCTACCGAAAGTCATTGAATTTTAACGTAAAAAAATCAGCAATATTCTTTTCTGCTGCTATATTTAAGGCAGTTTTCTGTGTTCGATGCTATCAGCACAGCGATGCGTCACGTCCTTTTGTGAATAACGCTATCAATCAATATCTGACGTTAAAGAGAAGTCATTGTTAATGGATGTATCAGAAATAGACCCACTGGTTGAATGTTTATTAGTGATTAGTAAGCTTCATCATCGCTCAACATCTCGGGATGCCTTAGTTGCAGGCTTACCGCTTCCTGAAAATCGCTTAACACCTTCTCTGTTTCACCGCGCCGCCAGCCGTGCAGGTTTGGCTTCTAAGTTGTTACGCAAGCCGTTAGATCAGCTTAATCCCGCGTTATTACCTGCGGTTTTATTGTTAGAAGACGAACAGGCTTGTGTCTTACACCGTCTGGATGCTGCGACGGGAATGGCAGAGGTATTCTTTCCCGAGTTGCCGGATGCATCTGTTGAACTACCACTTAATGAATTAACCCCTCGCTATCTTGGGGTGATGTTATTGGCTCGTCCACGCCATCGCCCAGAACAGGCAAAGGCGAAGCAGGTTGATGAGGGCAATTGGTTCTGGTCTGCTATGCGGTCTAATTTACCGGTTTATCGTGATGTCTTGGTGGCGGCGTTACTGATTAATGTGTTTGCTTTAGCGATGCCGATTTTTACCATGAATGTCTACGACCGTGTGGTGCCGAACCATGCTGTAGAGACATTGTGGATGCTCGCAATTGGTGTGGGTTTAGTACTGTTAGCCGATATGGCGCTGCGGACATTGCGGGGATATTTTTTGGACTTGGCCAGCCGTCGAGTGGATATTCGCTTATCCGGTCAGATCATGGAAAAAGTGTTGGGGATACGTTTGTCCTCGAGACCGCAATCAGTAGGCGCTTACGCGGCTAATTTACGTTCGTTTGAAACAGTGCGTGATTTTATAACCTCAGCCACCGTCACCGCTATTATTGACGTGCCTTTCTCGGCTATTTTTCTGTTGGTTATTGCCTGGGTTGCTTGGCCCATGATTATTCCTGTTTTGATCGCTGTTTTGTTGATCGTGTTGGTTTCGTGGCGTATTCAGAAACGTCTGCACGATTTAACCGAGTCGACATTCGAAGCCAGTGCTCAACGGAATGCAACACTTATTGAAAGTTTAGTCGGCCTCGATACGCTGAAAGCAATGGGCGCTGAATCGATGATGCAGCGTCGTTGGGAAAAAAGCGCGGCCTATCTGGCAAGAACCTCGGTTAAATTGCGTTTAGTTAGTATGGGTAATGTTCACGCCGGTTTGTGGGTACAGCAAGTCTGCTCGGTGTCGGTCATTGTCTTAGGGGTTTACTTAATTACTGCGGGCGAGTTAACAATGGGTGGTTTAATTGCTTGCTCGATGTTAACCGGTCGAGTGATGTCACCGCTTATGCAGGTGTCGGGCTTGATGACTCAATACCATAATGCCAAGCGATCGTTAGATGCGTTGAATGACATTATGGCTCAGCCAGAAGAGCGGCCACAGGATGCTAAGTTTGTATCGCGCCAGCATATTAAAGGTGATATTGAATTTCAGGGGGTGAGTTTTACCTACCCTGGCCAGCAAGCACCAATTTTAAAAAACGTTTCTTTTAAAATTGCGGCTGGTGAAAAAGTGGCGATGCTAGGGCGAGTTGGCTCGGGAAAATCGACATTAGAGAAATTGATCATGGGGCTTTATCAACCCGACCAAGGTGCGGTGTTAATTGATGGCATTGATTTGCGTCAGCTTGACCCTGCTGAATTGCGCCAGCAAATTGGTTATGGGCCGCAAGATGTCACTTTGTTTCAAGGCTCGTTGCGAGAAAATCTTGTTTTAGCGCATCCGCATGCAGATGATTAAGCTGTATTGCGCGCGGCTGATTTGGGCTGTTTGACTGATTTTGTTAACACGCACCCTAAAGGCTTTGATATGGAAGTGGGTGAGCGTGGCGATTGCCTTTCTGGTGGTCAACGTAAATGTATCGGTTTGGCCCGTGCCGTTATTCACGATCCAAATATTCTATTACTCGATGAGCCAACAGGTTCAATGGATAACTCTACTGAAGCCTGGGTAAAAGAACGATTGGCGCAATATAGCGAAGGGCGTACGATGTTAGTCTCTACACATCGCACCTCTTTGTTAGAAATCGTTGAGCGTATTATTGTTCTCGACAGCGGTAAAGTTGTTGCTGATGGCGCTAAAGATACTGTGGTTGATGCGCTTCGTCGTGGTCGTATTGGGAGGGCTTCAGTGTGAATTCATCTGACACTCATAATACTAAGGCCGATGTACCTGATACAGATGTTCCTAGTAATACTGAACAGGGTAAAAAATCGCCATCGTCTAACGATTTGTCTTGGCTGCACCGGCGCTGGCAGAATTTTTCTCAGCAGTGGTCTACCGATGAAGAGCTAGATACCCTTGATTGGTTAGAAGATGCTGATCGTGCCTTGCTTGAGCAGGAGCCACTTAAGGCTCGCTTGTTATTATATGTAGTACTGTTGGCTATTTTGAGTTTAATTATTTGGTCCGCTTTTGCTGAGGTCGATCAGGTTACGCGTGGCGAAGGTAAAGTTATCCCCTCTAAACAAATTCAAGTTATTCAATCACTCGATGGTGGTGTGGTCACTGAATTAGCGGTGCGTGAAGGTGACTTAGTTGAAGCGGGGCAGTTATTGGTTCGGCTCGATAAAACGCGTTTTGCATCGACGTTACGAGAAAACCAATCTGAGTTAATGGCTTTGCAGATAAAGTCTGAACGTTTAATGGCCATCACGGAAGGGCGGCCCTTTGAATTAAGCGAAGAATTAATTAGCTCTATTCCAACGGTTGCTAGCCAAGAGCAAACGTTATATTCATCGACTTTAGAAAGTTTGCAATCGATTAAAGAAACGGCAATGGAGCAAGTGACTCAGCGAGAGCAAGAGTTAGCTGAGGCAAAAGCCAGATATATACAAATGTCAGAAACTTATGATTTGTCGAGTCGCGAAATGAATGTGACTCGGCCATTAGTAGCCTCTGGTGCGGTATCAGAAGTTGAGTTGTTGAGACTAGAGCGTGATGTTGCCAGCTTTCGCGGAG